>JAMDCE010000226.1:0-3879 GCA_023489135.1 Chloroflexota bacterium | reverse complement strand
GCTTGCAAGATACGCGGGTCTTCCCGCGGCAGACGCATCGGTGCAAGAGAAAACGCGGAAGCCTGGTGGAAGTATGGCGCGACTGCTGCGCACCGGGGTAGACATAAGAGGGCAGAGACTTTGGCCACTGATCAGAGAGCAGTTGCCGAATCTCAGAGCCCCGACTCTGATAATATGGGGAGAGCGTGACGAGTTATTCCCCGTTTCTCAAGCCCGTGAAGCGTGCCGACTGATCCCTAACGCGAGATTATATATTCTACCGAAATGCGGCCACATCCCTGGAGAAGAGGACGCCGAAAAGATCAACGCCGTGCTCATAGACTTCCTGCTCGACCCCAAAAGGAATGCGTGACGCGCCCCACAACCTCCCGACATCTCCTTGCGGTCCGGCCACGATCGCAAACGGTCTCAGTTCTGATGGCGACTGAAGAAGTCATAGCGCAGGGGAGACATAGCCATTGACCTGGGGGCTACTATGTGCTAGTATGCTTGCACGTTACCACGGTTGTCCTTTGCTCCTCTGGCTTGGCAATCTACAAAATGCCAACGTGCAGAAAGCACGGAGAACCGCCAGTCTATCGGTTCATTTGGTGCTTTCGTCTAGTCGCGCCAGAAACAATCTTGTGAGCGCTATGCCCAAAAGTACTACATCTTGCGTAAAAAGCTTGACATGAATGTTCAGATTCAGTACTATTCCGACCGCAGGAGGTTGACAACATATTTGTTGTACTGGCACGACTCTTGCAACAAGTGTGTTGTGCTTCTGAAAAGGTATTAGGAGGGAAAACGTGAGTGACGCGAGACAATGTATTCCCGAGCCTATGAATGAGCAAGAGGAAAGACTCGTAAAAGCAGACAGTTTCATTTGGGATATCGTGATGCAACTGTATCAGTTGAGAGAACAGCGTGGTCTATCGCAAGCGGAGTTAGCAGAGCTCGCTGGGACAAAGCAGCAATCAATTTCCAGAATGGAGAATCCTGGTTACGATAGACACAGCTTAGCAATGCTTCGCAAAGTTGCTGAGCAATTAAGAGCTTTCGTTGACGTGGTAATCGTGCCAGAGGAGAAGCTCGAACAATATCTCGATGCACGATATCAACCAGTTCTGATGGAAGAGCCGCCAACTGTTGAGAAAAGTCCCGAATCTTGGATTGCACAGTCACAATCTTTTCATCACATAGAAACAATCAGCATTCCGCAATTCATCGTTGAAAAAGAGAAACAGACAGGCGAGAATCAAGAGGAACTGAATATAGGCTATTCTAGGGCCGGCCATTTCGTAGCTGATCGCCTTAAAGTAATTAAGGTGAATGCAGCATGAGACTTCCTGATGTAGTTAGCAGCTTGAATGAACTTCAACTTATTGAAGTGTATCTTGAACACGCAAACGTGCAGAATCGGCGAGACACCGAAACCGTCTCGCCTGAGAGCAAGATTCAGACAAGCTGGGATACAGCAATTGGGTTTAGGTTAAGTGCACCCAATGAACTAAGAATCAAAATTGACTGCAAGCTGGTGTACAAAGAAGGGTCGCCAAGGCCATTTGATCTAGATATCGGTATCATAGGGGTATATCGGTCTCAAAGTGCAATTGATGACAAGAAAATACCTGACTACGTGCAAACACATTCAGCCCCATTGCTTTGGCCGTACCTTCGCGAGATAATCTCAAATGTAACAATGCGGATGACTGGCGTCGCATTGATGTTGCCCACTCTAAGTATAGTTTTCGAACCCTCCGATGAAGCAAGCGCGAATCAGACCACTGAAACCCTGGAATCACGTGATCTTGTTTCGGAACCTACTGTAAGCCAAACTGCAAAATCCGAGAGACGTAATACCCCAAAGAAGCTTGCCGGCACGAAGGCGGAAAGCAAATAAATGACCCGTAGCCTCGACTCGTGGAGTGTCGCTCAATCGGTACCATTTGCCGCAGCCTTTGCATTTTCAGCGGCACGTCCAGGTCTTCCCTGCCCTTGGTATCGTCACCCCTCCACCCAATAATCCGCCAGCACTACAGCCTGTTTCAACACCGTATCGATGGCCTTTTGTTGCTTGTCCGGCGGGTAACCGTACTTGTTCAAAGTGCGCTTCACGATGACCATCAGCCTCGCTCTGGCGCTTTCCTTCATCGTCCAATCGATGGTCGCGTTCTTCCGAACCTTATCCGCGATTTCACGGGCTATGTTTCTCAGCGCTTCATCGCCCAACACCTTCACCGCGCTGTCGTTGACTTCCAACGCGGTGTAGAATGCGAATTCGTCCTTCGTTAGTTTCAGCTTCTCCGCCAAACCGTCCACCGTTCGGATCTGCCTGGCGATCTCCACCAGTTCCTCGATGATTTCGGCGGTTGTCAAAAGGTTGTTCTGGTACTTCTTGATCGACGCCTCGAGCATGTCTAGAAGGTTCTTCCCCTCTGTGATATTGAACTTCAGCCGCACCCTGATTTCGTCGTTCAGAATCTTCTTCAGGAGCTCGATGCCCAGGTTCTTGTGCTTCATCCCCTTTACGTCTTGCAGGAACTCTTCCGAGAGAAGCGAGATGTCGGGCTTCTTCATCCCCGCCGCGTCGAAGATGTCCACGACCTCGGTCGATTCGACGGCCTGATTCACGATCTGCCTGATCGCGCTCTCGTAACCCTTCCTATCGCCGCTATCCCCTTCGCCCTCGAACTTGAGCAGGCGCGCTCGAACGGACTGGAAGAAGGCGATCTCGTCGCTCAGCGCCAGCGCATCTTCGTGCGGCACCGCCAGCGCAAACACCCTCGAAAGCGCAGTTGACTCCTTGATAAAGCGGACCTTGCCCTGATCCTGGCCGAGAACGAATTCCTCGGCTTGAAGGATGATGGAGAGGCGCTCGGAAGTCCCTACGCTGAAAAAGCGTATGTAGTCGAACCCGTGAAACATCTGTCTCACGACCTCGATCTTCTCCTGCAGCAATTCGAGCGCCCTGGCTTGTGTCTCCGCGGGGTCGCCTTTGCCACCCGAGCTGGCATAGAAGGCCAGCGCCTCCTTGAGCTCGGGGCCAATGCCGATGTAATCCACGACGAGTCCGCCGGGCTTATCCATAAAGACGCGGTTCACCCGCGCGATGGCCTGCATGAGGGTGTGCCCCTTCATCAGCTTGTCGATGTACATCGTGTGCAGACACGGCACGTCGAAGCCTGTCAGCCACATGTCCCGCACGATCACCAGCTTCAATGGGTCCTGCGGGTCCTTCATGCGCCCTGACAGCTCGCGCCTATCGTCCTTGTTCGTCCTGTGATAAGCCGGGATCACCAGGCTGTCCGGGTCCTCCGGGTCGAACTCCATCTTGTCGGAAGACGAAGAGGTCATGACGACCTTCAGAGTTCCTGTCTTCAGATCCTCGCTGTGCCACTCGGGCCTCAGCTTTATGATCTCGTCGTAGAGCGCCACGGCGATGCGCCGGCTCATGGTCACGATCATCGCCTTGCCGTCGAAGACTTCCGACCGCTTTTCGTAATGCTCCACGATATCCCGCGCCAGGTTCTTCAGCCGTTCGGGGTGCCCGACGATAGCCTCCAGCTTGGTCCACTTTGCCTTTGCCCTCTGTGTTTCGGGAGCCCCATCGTCGGTCATTTCCCTTTCGAACTCTTCTATCAGCCTCCTGCCGTCTTCCGTCAGGTTGACCTTGGCCAGACGGCTCTCGAAGAAGATCCTGACCGTTGCCTCGTCTTCCACGGACTGCGCAATATCGTATATGTCGATGTAATCGCCAAAAACCGCCGGTGTGTTTATATCGGTGCTCTCCACCGGCGTGCCGGTGAAGCCGATGAAGGTCGCGTTGGGGACAGCGTCACGCAAGTACTTGGCGAAGCCATACGCGACGCGCTTCCCGCCGTTCTTGCCGGCGGTTTT
>JAMDCE010000376.1 GCA_023489135.1 Chloroflexota bacterium | reverse complement strand
ATTGGCCGAGATCTCTTGAAATCAGCCTATGAGGATCGTGAAGAGATTGAAACCGTCCTTCTTGGAAAGACTCAAGTCCTGGTTGCCATTCCGGGGGACTTGAAGCTTATGGTCTTTGATGCCGCTGACGCAAATGATAAATTCCTGAGAGAGGGACGACGTAGTGGATTTCTACGTCGCCCCCAGTCACCACGACATCTTCGATTAGTAGTTTAACAATTTGACGGCGTTTGTCAAAGTCTTCTTCTGCTGCATCCAAACCAGCAACGATTTTGGCTCTGAACTCTTCGATCGCAGTCAAGGCCGGAACTAGGCGCTGGCGTGCTTCTCGGTCTTGTTGGAGTTGGCTGATTTGCGCCTGTAATTGCGCTTTCTGTCGATTGAGTTGGTCACGACGTGCAGCCAGCTGATCCAGTTCGATGACGCCTTGCTGATATGCATCAACGATACGTTCATGCTGACGAAGGTTCTGCTTCAGCAGCCGCTGCAATCGGTCAAGCTGTTGCCGAAGTGCGCCATCTTCCAGCGCCGCATCGTTGTGCAGTTGGCCCAGTTGCTCGACAAGGCGGTTTGGTTCTAGCAGTAGTTCTCGCACTTGTATCCACACAGCCTGATCCAAGCGGTCGGCTCGGATACTGCGTGCGGAACAGATCTCCGGGCGTCTAGTAGCAAGAGGGTCATTGGCATAGCAGCGATAATAGGGATAGCCGAAAGAAACATCTCCAGAGCTACTGCTGTGACGTTGACAGTGCGCTTGCATACGGAGACCGCATTCACCACAACGGACTAAGTTACGCAGTAGGTAGGGGTAATGGGTATTGCGAGGGGAGTTCTGCTGGTTACGATGCATTTGTTCGGCTGCTTCCTGACAGAACTCAGGACCAACGATGGCAGGAACGGAAATGGGAATCCATTCTTCCTGCGGTCGCCATTGATAGCTGCCCTTTGACCGCCGGCGATAGGTGTCCGGGTGGCGAGGGTTCTTTGGCTCGACAGAAGCCTTCTTGTTGTAGTAGGCGGTGCCACCGTAGACGGGGTTGAGGAGCATGTTACGGACAGTATCGGCATGCCAGAGGTCAGAATAGGGGGCTTTGACCCCTTGCTCACGAAGGCGCTTAGCGATTTGCCGGTTGGAAAGGCCCTCAACCAGCAACCAGTGATACATCTGACGTACAGTCTTCGCCTCTGGCTCATGGATTTCTAGATAAGCTGGTTGCCCATTGCGAGCAGGGATACGGCGATAGCCATAAGGTGTTCGTCCGGCGATTAAGAGGCCTTGCTGGGCCTTGTGTAGCCTACCGCGGCGAGTGCGCTCTAGGATTAGGGTTCGTTCGTATTCAGCAAACATCCCTTGCATTTGCAGCAAAAGGCGATCCTCAGGCTTGTCAGAGGTAGGGCCATGAACAAACTCAACGGCACAGCCTTGGCGTTTTAGTTCGGCGATAGCTACTTGCTGGGAGACATAATCGCGCGCGAGCCGGTCAGGAGAGTGAACTAGCACGAGGTCGATGAGCCCACCTTGAGCGGCATCGCGCAGACGGTCGAGGCCGGGACGCTCAAGACGAGCGCCACTGTAACCGTCGTCTAGGTAAACATGGGCATCGTCAATCTGATAGCCGTGCTCGGCAGCGTAGGCTTCGAGTGATGTTAGTTGGGAGGCAATGGTTTCATCTTGCTCTTGCCGGACAGTCGAAACACGGGCATAGAGGGCGACTTTCATGATCACTTTACTCCTCTTTGCTCATAATAGATGAAGGGTTGGTTTGGCGAGCCGTCTCTAGGATCAGTTGGTAGAGTTGGTTGAGACGTTGCTGGCCATCGGAGGCTGTCTTCGATTGGCAGTTGATCTGCCACTGGCGAATGCGTGGTCCAGCCCTCGCTCCCACTCGACGGGTAGCGCCGATCAAGTTGGTAGTCATTGGTTTCCTCTCGGTCTAGCTCAGGACAACGTTTTGGAGCTATGGAATCGCTAACCGAGAGGGCACTTAGCTTGCCACGATCTCGCCGTCGAGTTCCCTTCACTACCTGAATCGTGGTTCGACCGATAAAGCGGAATTTATAATTTGTGACTGCGTTATCTTGACTAATTGCGTCGGATTCTGGAGGGGCCGTAGGGGCCGTCCCTCTGTGGCGGCCCTAGGGGTTGGGCGGCCAGAGACGACCGCCCCTACGGCAGCTAAATCCGTTCTATTTAGTCAATGACCATCAGCTGGAAACTGGCTATCATCCATCAACTGCCTATGAGGCCGGATAGTACGATGGGGAGATAGAGCCTGTTCGGAGCGTTCACGTTGACGAAGACCATGCTGAGGCTCCCCCAATTGCCAGCCGCGTCGCGCCCGCGAACAAGGATGATGTGCGGGCCGATTCCTATCGTGGAAACGGGTATGGCTGCCTGAACGGTCTCCGTTAGGGAGTCAAAGGCCCCGTCGGCGGCGCTCATGGGGCTGCCCGTCCCATCGGCCCCGGCCATGTCCACGAAATACTCGGCGGCGGCAATGGCCTGGCCGCCGTTGCCAGAGTCGGAGATCGTGGCAGTGAGGGTTATAGTATTGGTGAGCATAGTTACGGACGGGGTGGCTGTGGCGCCGCGGGCTTCCGGACCGTAAATCCTGTTTGGGTTGTCGGCAATATTCAGCAAGTACATGGCAGGAGGTTCATTCTCTGACCAGAAGGCGTTGACGCGATAGTATGGGGGGTCGAACCAGTCTTCGTAGCTGCCCATCTCGGTAGTGAAAGCGAGAGTACCTTTAGTCTGAAAGGCCCAGTCCAGAATATTGCCAGAAGTCAGGTATAGCGCCGAGCCCTGCTCGGGTGTGTAGGGAGAGGAGCCGCTCCGTCCGGTTAGCTGCGCCAGCTTGTTGCCAGTAGCGGGCAGCCTTGAGTCCGTTGGCGGGGTGCTGGTATAGCCCCAAGGCCAAAGGATGAGGTTCCCGAAGCTGTGGTAATCCATGAGAAACGTGAAGGAGTTGGCGCTAATTAGGTTCATAAGAGCCTGTGTCTCCGGCTCAGAGCCGGGCGAAGGGCCGCTATATATCTCGTCACAGGGGAAGGAGCTCGAGCCGTCAAGCCCCCATCCGTAGGGAAAATTTCGATTGAGATCCACGCCCCAATATGGCTCGTAGCAGCTTCCAGTATCTGTGTCCGCGTTCTTTCGTTTCATGCTCGATCCTTGCTCCACCTGAAAGTGCCCGTCGGGGTTTACCATTGGCACGATCCAGATGTCGCGATGGTTTACGAGAAAGGTGACCTCGGCATCGCGCCCATAGTCTTCCAAAAGATGTTTTGCCAGCCGTATGGCTATTTCGGGCGTGGCGATCTCTCGCGCATGTTGATTGGCGTCAAAGAGCATCTGCGGCTTGCCTTGACCTCCCGTCGTAATATGAAGCGCCCAGATCCGTCTATCGGCCAGGCCTTTTGTAGTTTGCCAGGCAGGCCCGAGGTCATGTACCGAGGCGAGAGAAGGAAAGCGATCCGCCAGGGAGGCAAGGTCCGATACCAGCCGATTGTAGGTATAGTACTCGGCAGACCATGAGCTTATCTGCACTCCAGAGTGTTGCAGATCCACCTCTATGCGATAACCGCTTTGTCGAAGCTTGTCGGCATCGCCGTCGGAAATCAGCACGGAGGCGAACTTCCCCTTAGTGTCTATGCCCAACAGGTCGAACGAGGCCAGAAGACTTAGCGCTTGTCGGAGCTCCGCTGGGCTACCGTAGTAGAGCTTGAAGAGGTGGGGTGGGGAGGCAGCGGTCGAACGGGCAGGGCTGGCGGCCGGCGAGAGCCACAGGACGACGGCAAAGGTCAGCAAGAGAACTGCAGGGAAGCCAGCGCGAGTTTTCAAGTGATTTATCCTAACGGCTGGTTGTCTTCCTGAGGGTTTACTGGCAGCTATCCATGTGGCTTATTCCCTTCAGCATCGGGACTGCGGTCTTGTCTCAGCTCTTGGGTGGCGCAATGCAGCCGGAGTGGTTCCTAGTTTTCAGGAAAAGAGATTCATAGACCGGCTATGGCCCTCGGCCCAGCTTGCCTCTCATCTCCTGTCGGGATGGTCTTAGCTCCTCAGGGCGTGGCTTGCCGGTGGAGGTCGACCCCCACGAGCCAGTAGCTGTCGCCTTGGCCCACGACCTCCAGCCAGCGGGCCTCTGTTAGGAACGAGCTGTCGTTTTCCACGTCCCAGAACCAGCTCTCGACGCAGTATTGGTTTCCTGCCAGCTTTCCAGCTAACTCGAGAACGCATCCTGCCCAGATTGTGCGGCAGGGATCGCCGGTTGTTTCGTAGCTCTCTTGGGGCGTAGCCAGATTGGCGATTTCCACAGCGTTATCTGCCAGTTTGGTCTTGCATTGCCGAAGGCTGTTCTTCTGGGCTGCCAACTGCGTGGAAATGGCCCCTTTCACCTTCTCTTCATTTCCTCGAACGCGAAGCACGTCGTCGCCCTCAATTCCCGTCCACGAGCCGCCGACGTTGTAGAAATCCCAGACGCCCTCTTGGTGTTCGTCGAGGAACTTCCCTGCTTCCAGCTTGGCGTCGTCTGGAGTTGCCGCTTTGACTAGTAAGGTGTGCCAGTAGTGCATGGCTGAGCACCTCTTTCGAGAAACAGAATCAATGTGTCGCGCAGATGGCATAGCGAGCAGGGAGTGTGCCAGGATGGGAAGATGAAAAGAGTGAACCGAATGACGAAGCCCGGGCAGTCGCTATTGCCCAGGCTTCGTATTGGACTCTAATTGATCTTGCCAGAGTTGCCGGATGGCGGGGTGTGGCAGGCCTGACAAGATTGGTTGGTGCGTCCTTCATGACTCGCGGGCACCGGTCGGGATCCCTGTTTTCCGTGGCAGGCAAGGCAGTCAGAGCGCCCTTCGACAGGGTGTGTGATGTTAGCGGCCGCTCCAGTTTGTTTTGTCTCGCCGGGCGCCGCCTTCTTGTTGTGGCACATGACGCAGTCAGTACGCCCCTCGATCTTGTGGGGGATCTCGGGTATTCCGCTTCGTACGGGAGCATGGCATGCCTGGCAGGTTTCATTGCTCCGGTTGGCGTGGTCGGATGGTAAAGCGGCAAGACGTCCCTTGGTCATCAGGTGGCAAGCATTACAGGCCGGGCGATCAGAAACTGCATGGGGAGCGCTCGGCGGATTGACGGTCTTGTCATGGCACATGGCGCAGGTCTGCTCGCTGCGATTCTTGTGGCTGGCTGGTACGGGAGCCAGTTTGCCTTCGGCGTGACAGTTGCCGCAAGCCGTTTTGTCGGGAGTGGCGTGGGCGGGTGTCGGCTCGTTGACCTTCGTATGGCAGATAGCACAGGTGGCTTCCGAACGTCTCTTGTGACTTGCAGGAGTAGGCAGAAACTTGCCTTCGGCATGGCAGGCGGTGCACATATTCTTGCCCTGAACGGAGTGGGCAATTGCGTTGGCTTCCGTCGTTTTGGTGTGGCAGACGGTACACATGCCGTCGGTGCGCTTCTCGTGGCTGATAGGCAAGGCGACGAGTTTCCCATCGCCATGGCAGGTTCCGCAGGGACCCTTGTCTTGGATCGTGTGCGAAATTCGCGTCGGC
>JAMDCE010000551.1 GCA_023489135.1 Chloroflexota bacterium | reverse complement strand
GCCCGGCTTAGCTGGCAAGAGGTGGAAGACAAGTTGAAAGGAGTGATGACCGAGTACGTAGGCCTCTCCAGGAATGAAATCGGTCTCCGGACGGCGCTGCAGCGCCTGGGGCAGCTTGACCAAGACGTCCGATCCATCGGCGTGCGCAACCATCACGAGCTGATGCGGGCGCTGGAGGTGGCCAACCTGGTGGAGGTATCCCAGCTGATCGCGCGCGCCGCGCTGGAGCGCAAGGAGAGCCGCCTGGAACCGTTCCATTTTCGGTCCGACTACCCTATGCAAGACGACGCGAAATGGCTGGGTTTCGTGGTGCTGAAGCGCGAGCGCGGCGAGGATAAGGCTGCGTTCGCGCCCATTCCATAGACGAGGGGGCCTGGAGCGATGCCGCCAATAATCGACCAAGAAAGGTGCACCGGTTGTGGCCTGTGCGTGGAGTATTGCCCCGGCGATGTGCTCGCTTTTCAGGAGACGAGCGAAGGTGAGAAGGTTGGCGTTCCTTACGCCGACGAGTGCTGGCATTGTAGCGTCTGCGCGTTCGATTGCCCGGAAGAGGCAATCGAGATCGTTCTTCCCTACAGAATGCTCTAGGACAGGAAAATAAGGGGGCGATTGCGATTGAAGATAGACCTACACGTTCACTACGCGCCCGAGTCCACCCTCGCGGTCCTGGATGAAGCTTACGAGGATTTTTCGAAATCCAGCTCTCCCAGCGGAATCCAGGCGGCGAAGAGAATCCGGGAGAACAGGGCTCGCGCCACGCTTAACTGCGATCTGGACGATCGGCGCGCCTTGATGGACCGCGATGGCGTCGATATTCAGGTTCTTTCCTTTCCAGGTGTTAACGGCACCTCGCTCCGGGAAGATCGCTCGGTGGCTCTGACCCGGGCGGCCAACGATGGATTGGCCGCCGCGCGCGATAGATTTCCGGACCGGTTTATGTGTCTGGCGACCGTTCCGGCCGAGCTTCCCGAGGCCGCGGTCGAGGAGCTGGATCGAGCCATCAAGCAACTGGGAATGAACGGGCTTATGCTGGGGGCCAACATCCACGGCGTGCCGCTCAGCTCCCCTCAGCTCCAGCCCCTGTTCGAGAAGGCCGATTCCCTGGGTATCCCCGTTATGCTCCATCCGGGGGAGCCGCCTGGCATAGAGGCGGCGATGGAGTACGATCTCGCTTCCCTGGTGGCCTACATCTTCGACAGCACGCTGGCCACCACCAGGATGATCCTCAGCGGCATGTTCGACCGCTACAAGAACATGAAGTTCGTCGCTCCCCACCTCGGGGGAGCGCTGCCTTACATCATCGGGCGCGTGGACTGGGGCTTCGAAGTGAAGCCGGGGGCCAGGTCGGTCATTTCCACCCCGCCCAGCAAGTACCTCAAGAACATCTACACCGACGTGGTAAACTTCCACGTGCCCTCCTTGCGCTGCGCCATCGAGACCATAGGCCTGGACCGACTGGTGCTGGGTAGCGATTACCCGCCCGTCCGCGACGGCATGGCTCGGGCATTGGCTTCGGTGAGGGCCCTGGGCCTGTCCGAGGAGGACGAAGAGAAGATCTTCAGCCTCAACGCCAAGCGGTTGTTGGGGATGACGTAGGAGGCTAAGACTTGGCGCGACTGGAAGACCTGGGCGTTGTGATTGAAACCGACGTGCTGGTGCTGGGCGGAGGCGTGGCCGGCGCGATGGCGGGACTGGCGGCCCGCGAGGCTGGAGGGGATGTTTCCGTCACCGTGGTCGAAAAGGCGGCCGTAGTAAGGTCCGGCTCGGCCGCCTCCGGCCTGGACCACATGCGCGGTATCTTCCCCGATAATCCCGGCGACCGGCCGGATGAGGGCCAGGTGGATGCCTTCGTGGAGGCGTTTGTCGACCACGCCGAGGGGATGTGCGACCCCGACCTGCTGCGCATCATTGCCCGCGAAACCGCCGATCGGATGTTCTACCTGGAGCGGTTTGGGCTTCCCGTTCGGGACCAGGCCGGCCGGCTGATCCGGGTGAAAGGGGCCGGTTTGTCCTTCCCCGCCGTGCTCTCCTTCGAGGGAGAGAGCTTCAAGCCGGTCCTGGCCGGGGCGCTGCGGCAGCAGGGCGTCTCCGTCGTCAACCGCACGATGTCCACGAGTCTGCTGGTGGAAGACGGCGAAGTGGTGGGGGCCACCGGCTTCGACGTCCGTAACGGCGAGTTTCGCATCTTCCTGGCCAAGGCGACGGTGCTCACCACGGGAGTAGCGGCCCGGGTCTACCTGCCGCTGGCGGGATTGCGCTACAACACCTGGATGTGCCCTTACACCACCGGCGATGGCCACGCCATGGCCTACCGGGCCGGCGCCGAGCTGGCCGGTCTGGAATTCCCCGTCGCCAACGCCGTGCCCAAGGACTTCTCCATCCCCGGTTGGGGCGGCTTCGTAGGGGTTGGGGCTCATTTGATCAATGCCCTGGGCGAGCGCTTCATGGAGCGCTACAATCCGAAGCTGATGGAGGGTGCGCCCCGCCAGGACTGCGTCTTCGGGATTCTAAACGAGATTCGGGATGGCCGAGGCCCATGCTACCTGGATTTCCGCCACCTCTCGGCGGACAAGCGGGAGCTTTATGTGCGCGGCCTGCTCAACGAAAAGCCCACAGCATTGGGGTACCTCGAACAGCGGGCCATCGATCTCTCCAAGGATCCGATGGAGGTCGAGATAACCGAGCCCTACGGCTACAACGGCGGGGCCTGTGGAGCCCTGATAGATGAAGATGCGCGCACATCCGTAGTCGGGCTTTTCGCCGCCGGGGATGCCGTCGGGGGCGTGGGTTATTGCGCCGCCTCCACGGCGGTGGTTTTCGGCTGGCGAGCGGGGCTAAGCGCCGCGAGTCGAGCGAGAACGATCTCGAAGCGTAGAACTCCGTCGACGGATCAAGTGAATCAGGAGAAGGAGGTCGCTCTGGCTCCCGCGCGCCGGACCAGCGGCATCGCGTCGGGCGAGTTCGAGGACAAGCTGCAGCGAGTTATGTCTGATTACGTTGGCCTGACTCGAAGCGAAAACAGCTTGAAAACAGCGTTGGGCCGCCTGGAGAAGCTGCGGGAGTTCCTGCCCAGGATAACCGCCGCCGACGCCCACGATCTCGTCCAGGCCAACGAAGTGCGCAACTTGCTGCTGGTCGGCGAGATGATGGCCCGAGCCGCCCTTGTGCGCACCGAGAGCCGCTGGTACCATCGCCGCACCGATTACCCCGCCCGCGACGACCAAAACTGGCTGAAACACGTGGTCATCCGCCGCGAGGCAGGTGAGATGAAGCTGACCACCAGGCCGGTGAAGGTGAAAATTGGAACCCGACTTGACTATCAGGGATAGCTAGGCTAGCATGCTCTCGGAAGGGGCAAGTTCACGCTGATTCAACGAAGGGGAGATCCCTTGAACAATGGAACTGCTGTGAGAAATGGGGAGCGGTGACGAAGCAGAAACTGACGCTGGACTCGTTGTGCAGGGAGGCGAGCGAGTTCGCGAAAACCGGGTCAGTTCATACTGAGCCGGTACTTTTTGGTGTCACAGACGGGAAAGCAATTGGCACTTACTTGGAGCATAAGTTCCGCGAGCACCTCAAAAAGAAGTACGAATTCAAAGAAGGTAGCTCAGCGGAGGGCATCGACTTCCCGGAGTTAGATGTCGACATCAAGGTTACCAGCATAAAGCAACCCCAATCTTCAGGTCCCTTCAGGTCGGCAAGACAGAAGATATTTGGCCTGGGCTACTCCCTGATTGTGTTCGTGTACGACAAGACTGATGACCATAAGGCAAGTACCAGCAGGCTGAACATACTGGACACAATATTTGTGGACCAGAGCAGAACGGCTGACTTTCAAACAACGAGCGGAGTTCTGAAGATTCTGGAGAATGATGGCAACGAGGATGATCTGGTTGCCTTCATGGAGGAGAGGAACTTGCCGGTCGACGAGATTGAGGCGCATAGAATAGCAAGTGACATTCTCAAAAAGCCCCCGTTGCTAGGGTATTTGACTATCTCGAGGGCAATGCAGTGGAGGCTTCAGTACAGCAGGGTAATCAGGGAAGCGGATAGGGTTAGCGGCATTGTGAGGATTCTCCAGCAATCGTGAACGTTGGAATCGCCCACCGGCTTAAAACAGAGTTTGGAGATTTTCAAACTCCACCAGAACTATCGAAGGCAATCTGCAATTTGCTGTATGCGAGGGGAGTGAATCCCTTATCGATTCTAGAGCCAACCTGTGGCAAAGGCAGCTTCCTTCTGTCCGCGCTCGATCAGTTTCCGTCGGTTTCGAGGGCCATTGGCATTGACATAAATCCCCGCTATGTGCAACATGCCGAGCGCGAACTAGCAAGACGCCAATACACGCATAGGTCAGCCGTTTTTCAGGGCAATTTCTTCGAAACCGCCTGGAGTGCGATATTGGATGACTTGCCTGGGCGAATTCTGGTGATTGGCAATCCCCCTTGGGTAACCAACTCAACACTCTCAAGTTTGAGATCGTCAAATTTGCCAGAGAAGACGAATTTTAAGAAGCATTCGGGACTAGATGCGATAACGGGAAAAAGCAACTTCGATATTTCGGAATGGATGCTAATCCGTATGCTTGAGTGGGCCGACGGTAGGAACTTGACGTTGGCAATGCTGTGCAAGACAGCAGTAGCCAGGAAGGCATTGGTTCACGCGTGGACCAGTGGCAAAAAGTTGAACAGCGCCTCGATTTACAGGATTGATGCAAAGAAACACTTCAATGCCGATGTAGACGCATGCCTGCTCGTTTGTGAGATAACAAACGAGAAAAGGGATAATCAGATCTGTCGGTTTCATGTTGATCTGAGCGATGATTCGTATGAAAAGACATTCGGTCTTATAGGTAGTCGCCTAGTGGCGGATGCCATTAGTTATGAGCGTTGGAAGCACCTTGATGGGGAGTCGGGGTGCCGGTGGCGTTCGGGTATCAAACATGACTGTTCGTCCGTTATGGAGTTCACGAAAGTAGGAAATGCCTATAGAAACGGCCTCGGAGAATTGAACAATCTTGAAGACGCGTACATGTTCCCGATGCTAAAAAGCTCGGATATTGCGAAGGGAGACGTATCGCCTTCACGATGGATGCTCGTCCCCCAGCGCTCAATTGGAGGAGAGACGGAATCGATAAGTTACGTCGCACCTGGGACTTGGGCTTACTTGAATTCCCACAGTAACATCATTGACATGAGAAGGAGCTCAATCTACAGAAATCGCCCGCGTTATTCCGTCTTTGGAGTAGGAGAATATTCCTTCGCTGACTGGAAGGTTGCGATATCTAGTTTGTACAAGAGATTGCACTTTGCAGTCGTTGGTCCTTATGAAGGGAAACCTGTCGTTTTAGACGACACTTGCTACTTCATTCCGTGCCAAAATCAATGGCAAGCTCAGCAGTTTGCGAGTTTGCTAAACTCGGCGGTAGCGACCGAGTTCCTCAATTCATTGATATTCTGGGATGCAAAGCGACCAATCACGGTTGACGTCCTGAAGAGATTGGACTTGCTTGCTCTCGCTCGGGAATTAGGGGTGGAGTACATGGACACGGTCTTGAGCTCCACCGCTGAGCATGTTCAACTGCCCCTATTTGGCTAGGGTGAGGGCTTGCCGGGCATATTGTCATCCTGATCGGTCAGCGTTTCGAATCGGAGAACTTCCAATATGCCACCTAATATAAACCGAGACCTCTGCACCGACTGCGCCGTGTGCTACGATCTCTGTCCCGGCGATTGCTTCGGCCTGGACTCGGCCGCTCAAGTGGTCGTGAAAGATCGGGACCGCTGCTGGCACTGCGGGTGCTGCGAGCGCGAGTGCCCGGCCGAGGCCATAAAGGTCGGGCTTCCCTTCGTGATTCGTGTAGGGTAACAGATGGTGCGGCCTTGGACCCGTCAGAATCGACCGCTAACGCCCTCCCAACTGCACCACGGGGCGGCAGCCGTGGGTTTCAAGACACCACCTGACAAATAGCTGGCCGATACCGGGGTCGGGGGACGGGCTTACCTTCGGCGCGAGCCGCTTCAAGCCAGGCCGCTTTAGCTATCTCGACCTGCGCCAGCGCTTCTTCCGGCGTCTCCCCGAAAGCCGAGCAGGCCTTCAAATCGGGGATGTCTGCTATGTATCCACCATCTGCTTCGCTGTAGAAGATGTTTATATGATAGTCTTTCTGAACCTGCACGGTTAGGTCATACCCTCCTAATCGCCTTCCGGGGCCGACTCAAACACGCCTCTTTGAACTTACGTCTCGAGCAAACTGGTGTAATACTTCCAAGCTCCTACCCCACCGCCTCCACCGTGCCTCGGGCTCTGGAAGATGCCGAACTCCTCTATCTCGTCCTCCGGTAGGATCGCCGGTTTGCCGATTTGAGAGGCCAGATAGTTCATGCGGGCCTGCTCCTCCAGATGGATGGCGTTCATCGCCGCGTTTTCCACCGAGTTGCCCACGGCCACGATGCCGTGCCCCTTGAGGTGGCAAGCTCGGTGATCTCCGATGATCTCCGCCACGGCGCGGCCGCGTTCAGGCGTGGAGATCATGTGTGGCCTGGGATACACCGGGATCGGCCGCCTGACGACGGCGGAGGTCATCAGATGCATCGGCTTGATATCCACTCCGGCGATGCCGAAGGCCACGGTCATGTGCTGGTGCTCGTGAATGGTGCCCATCACCTCGGGCCGGCGCCGGTACATCTCGGAATGAATGTGATACTCGCCGGGGGGCAGGTTAGTCCCGTCAATCACGTGGCCGTCGAGGTCCAAGACCACCATATCGCTGGCTTGAAAGGTTAGCAAGCTGCCCTGCATAGCCCCACGAGGACTTATGACGAACAGATCGGTTCCGGGAAGGCGTGCGCTGGCGTGCCCCAGGTAATCCGCCAGCCCCAGCTTGCACAGAACCCGCACTGCCGTCGAAACCCTTTCTTTGAGATCGGCCACCTCGCTTTGTTGATCTTCGAGTCTACTGTCTCCCATCGATGCCTCCTTGGCCGAATGTAGAACGTGCCCACTTGCCTGTTGATCTGGTCAGAATCCTAACGCAGGGATTCGTGGATGTCAAGCGGAGGGGCGCCGGCCTGCCGGCGAGCGTTGACACCGCTCTCTTCTGTGTGCTAGCATGGCACAGCAAACGACCGCCGAGGGTTGTTTGATTTCTGGGGGGTACAAATGGCCACGAGATTGAGTGTCCGCGCTCTTGATGCCGACGTCCTGGTGATAGGCGGAGGTGTGGCCGGCTGCATGTCGGCGATAAAGGCGCGCGAAAGCGGCCTCGACGTGGTGCTCGTCGAGAAGGCCAGCACCTGGCGCAGCGGAAACGCGGCGACGGGAGCCGATCACATTTTCACTTACGTGCCGCAGGTTCACGGCGCGCAATTGACGCCCGAAGAGCTGATCCAGGACCACGCCGAAACCGGGGCTCGCTTCATGGATCAGGAACTGGCCCTCTTCATCGCCACCAGGAGCTACGAGCGCATTTTGGACCTGGAAAAGTTCGGCGTAGAGATGCGGGACCCGCAGGGCAATTTTCGCCTGGTCAAGAAGGTGCACCGCGTACCGGCATTTCTGCACTTCGCCGGGCGGGACATCAAGCTGCGGCTGACCGAAGAGGCCTTGAGGCGAAAGGTCCACATCGTCAACCGCGTGATGGTCACGGACCTGCTACGAAACGATTCCGGCGTTTACGGGGCGGTGGGCGTTTCGGTACGCGAGCCGGAACTATACGTTATCCGGGCGCGGGCGGTAGTGGTTTCCACCGGAGGAGTCTTCCGTCTCTACAAGCCGACCAGTGGTATGTCGTTTAACCGGGGAATGCCGCCTAACGAAACGGGCGAGCTGCACGTGGCCTCGTTCAAGGCGGGCGCCGAGTTGTTGAATATGGAGTTCACCGTGTCGCACACCGGCCCTCGCTATTTCCAGCGCTGCGGACGGGGCTCTTATACCCCGGGCGGCAGAATGTACAATGCCTTGGGCCAGCCAATGGGATCGGATGAGGACGTGGAGAAGTATGCCATCGACCGATCGGTGGAGAGCGCCGCGATGTACTTCCGAGAGACAAAGGCAGGGACCGGTCCGGTCTACATCGACTGTTCGGGATGCAGCGAGGAGGACATTAAGTACATTCGCTGGGCGCTGAGCAACGAGGGGAACACGGCCTTCCTGGATTACCTGGATGCCGAAGGACTCGACTTGCGCCAGAAGAGGATTGAGTTTGCGGTCTACGAGCCTAAGCTCGGCCTGGGGCATTCGGGAGTGGCGATCAATACCAAATGTGAAACGGGCGTTCCCGGACTCTACGCGGCGGGCGACGTCATCGGGGGCGTGATGCGCGCCTGCATGGGCGGTGCCTTGGCGCTCGGCTGGCAATCCGGGGAATCGGCGGCCGATTGCGCTGCCGGTTCGCGGCGAAGCAGTCTGCCGGATGCCGACCCGGTCGTGGTGCAGGAGAGGCTGGACCTGTGCAACGGCGTGCTCACCCGCGAGGAGGGCACCACCTGGCAGGATGCCGAGACGGCGCTCAACAATCTAATGGATAACTATATTGGCTGGGTGCGCTCCGAAACCTCGATCAATGCCGGCCTCGCTCGTCTGAAGAGGATTCGCGCCCGCGCGATTGACGATCTACGGGCCGAGAACCAGCACGAGCTTATGCGCTGCCTGGAGGTGTTGAGCCTGATGGATGTTGGCGAGTTAGTAGGGGTGGCCGCCCTGGAGCGGAAGGAAAGCCGCTTTCTGCCCACGCACTACCGCGCCGATTACCCCGAGCAGGATCCCAATTGGTTCAAGTTCATCGCTCTCAGAAAATCGGAAACGGGCATCGACGTGTATACCAAACCGATCAAACAGCTAACGACGGGCTGAATCTTGTCTGGAGGTAGATTCCCATGCCACCGAGAATCGACAAAATCAGTTGCACATCTTGCGGCATATGTATCGATCGCTGCCCTGAAGATGTTTACGCCAACACCCCGAGTGGGATTCCGTTGGTGAAATACCCTGACGAATGCTGGTATTGCGGTTCCTGCGTCGTCGACTGCCCTTCGGACGCCGTCAAGCTCTACATTCCCTTGGCGATGCAGGTATCGGTAGCGGAATAGGTGGTTGTGTTCAGAATATTGCGGAAATAGTCCGAGGCGGCCTCGGCGTCATTCCTCTGAAAATGCTATTTTCAGAGTAATGAGGGTTTTCATCGTGCCAAATCGTGTTTCAGCACCGCCGTACAGTACCGAATAGGTTGGAGCGTTTACGTCCGGGCCATCGTCGTGATATACTGCAGCACAATGCTGGCTTTGGAGGTAGCGCGTGCTGGTCAAGGATGCTCGTTGGAAGGAAAGTGCCGACATCGTGGTGGTGGGCTACGGAGGAGCGGGGGCGGTGGCGGCAATCACAGCCCACGACCTGGGAGCCGAGGTCCTGGTGGTGGAGAAACAACCTCGGGATTCCCATTACACCAATACCCAGATGTCGGGGGGCGTATTCCTCTACCCCAACGACAAGGAAAACGGCCTTCGTCACCTGGAGGCGATCTACCGAGTGGACGAGGACCGGGCGTGGACCGACCGTGAAACGCTGCGCGCCTTTACAGAGTTCGCCTACGAGAACAGGGCTTGGGTGGAGGCATTGGGGGCCAAAGGCCGGCTCTTTTCCACGGGCGCCGAGCATCGCGTGATGCCCGGTTGGGAGGCCTTCGACCTCTGGCGCTTCTACGGATCTGGTCTGGGAATGCATCGATTTCTGACATCCAGCGTAGCCCAGCGAAGCGTCCGCGTTTTGTTCGACGCCCCGGCCCTGAAGCTGCTCACGGACCTCAGCGGAAGCGTCGTGGGAGTGCGCGTAGCCGTGGGCGAAGGCAGGCAGACGATGGATATTAAGGCCCACCGAGCCGTGATAATGGCTAACGGAGGCTTTGAGTTCGACGAGCCGATGAAGCTGAATTACCTCCGGGTCTACCCCACCCACTTCTACGGCACGCCGGCCAACACCGGCGACGGGCAGCGTATGGTGATGGAGCTGGGAGCGGACCTCTGGCACATGAACTGCTGCTCTGCCCGGCTGGTAGCCAAGTTCCCTGATTTCCCCATCGCCTTTAGCCTGGATTTTGTCGGCAAAGACCGGCTCACGGCCGACTCCAGCGGGCAGACGATGGCCGGCGGCCAACGGCCGGGGGGTTACGTGGTGGTCGATCGCGACGGCAAGCGGTTCACCTCCGAGAACTTCAAGGATCACACGCTCTACTACGAGCTCGCCGTCTATGACAGCCATCGACTCCTCTACCCCCGTGTGCCCAGCTTCTGGATCTTCGATCAGAAAAGAATGAGCGATGGGCCCTTGTGTATGCGGCAATCCGGTCCCGCCGGGCCCGTGCAGCTTTATCATTGGAGCCTGGATAATCGCGAAGAGCTGGAGAGGGGTTGGATCCTTCAGGGAGACAGTGTCGGTGACCTGGCGGAGAAGCTCGGGCTACCAGTGGCGAATCTCGAGGAGACCGTGCGCCGCTACAATTCCTACTGTCGTGACGGACACGACCCGGAGTTCAATCGCCGGCCGTCGAACCTCGTTGCCCTGGAGGGTCCCCCGTTCTACGGCGTGCGCCTCTACCCCGGCGGTCCCAATACTCAAGGGGGTCCCCGCCGCGACCACCGGGCTCGGGTGCTCAACGTCGACGGAGAGCCTATCCCTCGCCTGTACGCGGCCGGGGAGCTGGGCTCGGTCTACGGAATGCTCTATCCGGGAAGGGGCGGCAATCTCTCGGAGCTGCTCGCCTTCGGTCGCATCGCGGCCGAAAACGCCGCCCGCCAAGAGGCGAGATGAGGGTAGAGGGTAGAGGGTTGAGGATTCACGCTCAACCCTCTACCCTAAATCCGAGCGATGGCTGGCCGGCCGTGTTGGCTCTACTCACATCGCCTTCGGCAGAAACAACGACATCGGTGGAGCCACCTGGAGCAAGACCCACATCGACGGCGTGATGAAAGACGCCACGGTCACGGTGGATGGAGAGACCATCTTGAAGGAGGGTAAGCTGCTCATCTGAACTGGCACTATCCCCCTGATTTGCGCTAAAATATAGTTTGCGCGGGTCGATGGGGGCGCGTAGGAGCCGGTAGGTTGCTGGTGCCACTGATGGATGCGGCTGAATATGGCGACTCTCGGGTGCTTTCGAGCACCCTTTGTTTTTCGCCGCCGCGCAGCTCCCGCGATGGGGTTGAGGTGAACGCGGATGGGAAACAGAGAAATCTCGGTTATCGAAGGAAATTCATTCGTCGTCGCGGACGACTTGGGGGATATCGTAACGGGGACGCCGCACGGGCTCTACTACGCCGACACCCGTTTTCTCTCCGAATTCACGCTCAGGCTGAACGGCCGTGAGCCGCTGCTCCTGAGCTCGGGGAATCGTGGAGGGTCCTGTGCCAGCTTCTATCTTACCAATCCCGCCGGCGAGGACCTGCCCCAGGGCTCCGTCAGCCTGGTTCGGGACAGATCGGTGTGCGTGGCTCTGCACGAGGATATCACGCTGGAGAATCACAGCGATAGGCAGCTGGCTGTGAAGCTTGACCTCTGCTTTGCCGCGGATTTCGCCGACGTGTTCGAGGTTCGCGGCGGCAAGCCGGCCAAGCTGAGGCAGATCAGCCAGGAGTTTGGCCCCGGCGGGGTACTGAGCTTCACCTACCGGCGAGAGGAGTTTTCTCGCTCTGCCCGCGTGAGTTTCTCTCAGCCGGCGCAGATGGAAGACAACCGAGCGATCTTCGACTTCACTCTGGGGCCCAAGGAGCAATGGCTGGTGCACCTGGACGTTCGTCCCGTGGTTGACCGGATTCCCATCCCCGATGCGTGCATCGGGGTCCAGCCCGACACGCCTTTTTCCCGGCTGGTGGCCGGTGATTTCGACGAAGGGGGCCAGAGCGATACGAACGGCGAGCAAGGCATCGTGGCCAAAGCGCCGGCGCTGATCACCGAAGACGCCCGGATGCAATTTGCCTATGATCGAGCAGTGTTGGACGTGGGGGCGCTGCGGCTGAAGGTCGATGGTGAGCACTATCTGCTCGCCGCTGGCCTGCCGTGGTACATGGCTATGTTCGGCCGGGACTCGATCATAGCGGCGCTTCAGACCTTGCTGCTGGGCCCGGAGCTGGCTACCGGGACACTCCGCGCTCTGGCGCACTACCAATCGCGACGGACCGACCCTTACCGCGACGAGGAGCCGGGCAAGATCCCTCACGAGATCAGGTTCGGCGAGCTCTCCTGTCTGGAGGAGGTGCCGCACTCGCGCTATTACGGCACGGTAGACGCTACCCCACTGTATCTGGTGCTCCTGTCCGAAACCTTCCGTTGGACGGGTAACCTGGACCTCGTCCAGGAGCTGCTCCCCAACGCCGAGGCGGCGCTGGAGTGGATCGAGCGGCACGGAGACCTGGATGGTGACGGCTTCGTCGAGTATGCGCGTCGCTCCATTCACGGCCAGTTGAACCAGGGATGGAAGGATTCGGTAGATCCCGTTCAGTTCGCCGATGGTACGATAGCCAAGGCTCCGATTGCGCTGGCGGAGGTCCAGGGATACGTCTACGACGCGAAAGCGAGGATGGCTGAGATTTACCGCGCGCTGGGCCGGTTAGAATTGGCGGAAAGTCTGGATCGCGAGGCCGGCGAGCTCAAAAAGCGCTTCGACGAGGCATTTTGGATGCCGGAGGAAGGCTTTTACGCCATGGCGCTCGACGGCGAGAAGCGGAAAGTCAGCGCCATCACCTCGAATCCGGGCCACTGTCTTTGGAGCGGGATCATATCCGAGGAGAGGGCTGCCGCGGTTGTCGAGCGCCTGATGGCGCCCGACATGTTCAACGGCTGGGGCATACGAACGATGTCGTGCGCCATGCGAGGTTACAATCCCATTTCCTATCACAACGGCAGCGTGTGGCCGCACGACAACTCGCTGATTATTGTTGGTCTTCGGCGATATGGATTCGACCGCGAGGCGGAAAAGCTGATCGGCGGCCTGCTGGATGCCAGCTCGCACTTCCCCAGCCACCGTTTGCCCGAGCTATTCGCGGGGTACGAGCGGCGGAATGGGTCCTTCCCCGTAGAGTACCTGGGGGCCAACTCGCCACAGGCCTGGGCTTCTGGAGCGATAGTGCTGATGCTGCAAACCATGCTCGGGCTCGATCCGAGGGGAGACGAGATTAGGTGGAATCCTTTGCCGGGCATTCAGAGCACCTGTCTGTTGGGCCTGAGGCATCGGCAGAATACCAGGGACGTCTCCTGTTTCAGGCCGGGCGCTCCGGGTAACGCGAGCCGATTAGCGACTGGCGAGGAAAGAGCCTTTTGCCTGCCGGCTGTTTAGGACCCGCCGATAAGCGTTTTCGTACCTGTCGGTCATGGTCCTGACCGAGAAACGAGCCTCGATGCATCGCCGGCAATCACTCCGCTTGAGGGTGCCGATTTTGGCGCAGGCTTGAACCATTTCATCCACCGTGTCGCAGATGAAACCGGTGACGCCGTGCTCGACTATCTCGGGAACGGATCCGCGGCGCGAGGCAATCACCGGCGTCCCGGTGGCCATGGCCTCGGCCATGGCCAGGCCGAATGGCTCGGGCCAGTCGATGGGAAAGAGAAGGGCGTAGGCGTTGCCCAGGAACTCGTTCTTCTCTTTCTGGTCGATTTCGCCGATGTACTCGATCGAGGGGTCCTTCAGCATCGGTTTTATCACCTGGTAGAAGTACTCTTCGTCTACTTTGTCCACCTTGGCTGCGATCTTCAGTCGCATACCCGCCCTTTTGGCGATTTGGATGGCCACGTCCGGTCGCTTCTCAGGCGAAATGCGTCCCAGAAAGGCAAGGTAATCCCCGCCGCGGGGCCTGTAGGTGAGTTGGTCGATCGGGATGCCGTTGTACACCGTTGCTATCCAGTTGGCCCTGGGAAGGGGATTCCTCTGGCTATTGCTTATCGAGACTAGAGGAGCATCGGGATACAGGCTGTAAATGGCGTTCAGCTCCGGCAGGTCTAGCCGCCCGTGCAGCGTGGTGATGGTCGGCGTTGGCACCAGGTGGGCGGTGGGGAAAGGAAAGTAGTCTACGTGCGAGTGAATGATGTCGAACTGATCGGCATTCTCGTAGACGGCGCCAATCTGGGCCATCAGCAGCACCCAGGGATCGACCACATCCGGGTCGAACCTGAGCGCCCGCTTCCACACCGATACGAGTTTGGCGCGAGACACCGAATCCCCGCTGGCAAAGAGCGTGACCTCGTGTCCCCGCTCCACCAGCTTCTCGGTGAGGCTCGCTACAACCCTCTCGGTGCCGCCGTACAGTCTTGGCGGCACGCTCTCAAAGAGCGGCGCTACTTGAGCTATTCTCATCCCCGTTCCCTCCTGTCAATCGCCGGTTTGCCCGACGCCCCGGTGACGGAGCGCAAGAGCTTGCCCTGCAAAACGCCCAGGGCCGTGTGATCGAGCACCTAGCCACAATCCGTAGGGGCATTCAATTGAAAGGAGCGCTTGGTTACTTCGGGAGAGGCGATTCTCACCACAAAGGACGCAAAGATTCCGGTTGTCTTTGCGCTCTTTACGTCCTTTGCGGTTGATGACCTCTTCGCCTTGCCGATCACCGCGCGACTCAAGTCAACTAAATGTGTCTAGCGGTCGGCCGAACGACCGAATGTCAAGCAAAACTACTATGACTGGCAACGTGCAAGAAGAATGCCAGGTCTGTCTGGCCGTGGGCTACTCCTTTGGAATGAGGTGGACGGCGGTCGCCTTGAAAGAGGCGAGGACTTGAGCCCCCGGTTTGAGCGACAGACCCGCTTGCGATTGCTTGGTCACGGTGGCGACCAGGTCGAAGCCGTGGTTCATGGAGAGAAGCTGATTCTCGTTCTTTTTAAGACGGGGCGCGTGAGGGCAAACGACGACGCACTAGATATGGCCCACAGCGAACGCCCACGCCTGCCTAATATATCAGAAAACTAAGCGAGGGTCAAGACGTTTTCCGGCTTTTTTTCGCGAAAAGAATACCTGTTAGCGAGTGGTTGTCGGTTGGCTCAGCCGTTGCTCGACGACGCTCCAATCCAGGTTGTTGAAGAACGCATCGATGTACTTGGAGCGTTCTGGCGGCAGGTAATCCACCATGAAAGCGTGTTCCCACACGTCCAATACCAGAATCGGCTTGAATCCAGCCGGATGTCCATCCTGATGCAGCGTGACCCACTGGTTACTGAGCCAGCCGGTCACCGGATCCTGATACAAAATGGCCCAGCCTACGCCGCGCATGGACGCGATGGCCTTGAAGCTGGCAAGCCAGTCCTGGACGCTGCCGAAGTTTTGCTGGATGGCCTGGCCCAGCTGTGAGTTGGGATCGAGCTGATTGCCGGCGGCAGGGGCCGAACCGCCGATTGAGAAGGGACCCGGACCGCCGCCTGGAGACTTGAGGCTGCCGAAGTAGTACTCGTGCAAGAGAAGCCCGTTGTACTCAAAGCCAAGTCTACGCACCAGCTCCGCCCAGTCGGGCGTTCCCGTCTTTCCCTGATTCACCAGCTCCGCTATCTTCTCGTTCAGTAAGTTGGTGTTCTTGACGTACCCGGCGTACAGTCCCAGGTGCGCGTCAATCTGCCTGTCCGAAATGCCGTTCAGTCCAGTGAGCTTGTAGGATCGCTGCTGATAGGTGTGGGGGTTTGCCATTCTTACTCCTCCAGTAGTTTTGGATTCGAGGAAGCGAAACGGATTGGTTCGACTACGAAACGACGATCAGGCTTCTCCTGACGGGATGAGGACACCGGCGCCACCGGCTACGCCACAAGGGTTGGACCTCTCCGGATGTAAACGTAGCTTATAAAATAAGTATACCACGATATTGGCAAACGGCCAACTTGAGGGTTCCTGCTGCGAAAGGCTAAGGCGCAGCCTACGTCGGGGGGTTAGCTCGTCGGCGCCTGAAATCCCAGATCCCTGGACAGGTCCATGGCTGTTTGCAGGAGGATGGGCACGTGTGCGAGGAGAGCGTCAATCGACGAAGTGGACGTCGTGCTCGCCAGTGCCAGGCAGGCGATCACCTCGCCGCTGAAATCTCTCACCGGTGCGGCCACCGAGATGACGCCCTTGACCCCTTCTTCCACGCTCGTCGAATACCCAAGTTCTCCAATCTTACGCAGTTCTACCCGCAGGATTCTGGGGTCGGTTATGGTGTTGGGCGCGATGGCCTGGAGTGGCCCTCTGGCGAGGATGGCTTCCAGCCTTTCAGGCGGCATAAAAGCCAGCAGTGCCTTGCCCGGCCCGCCACAGTGGAGCGGCATTCGCCGGCCGAGCACCTGCGTGAAGTTGACGGGATTGTAGCCTCGCACCTCTGCCACGCACACCCGTTGATCGTCCACGACCAGGTGGAGCGACGCCATTTCTCCGGTGGCATCCCGCAGCTTCCTCATATGGAACTGGCTCTGATTGACGACGTCGATCCCGGTGGCCAATATCCGAGACAGCTCCAGTATCTTGAATCCCAACGAGTACCGTTGGGTTTCCCGGTCCTTTCTTACCAGGCCGCCCTTCGCCAGCGTGGACAGCAACCTCGAAGCCGTGCTCTTATTGCATTCCAGGGCGGCGCTGACCTCGGAAACACGGACCTCTTGCTTCTGCAAATCAAACATCGAGAGAATCTTGATGCCCTTTTCAAGGGCTTTGATGGTGGAGTTCTTGAGCGGGTCATCCATGGCAACCTCGTGGTCCCTGCAACTTAGTTACGTATTCTGCAACAGGGTTGCATAAGCGCGGAAGGAATGCTATCATAAGGCTCCGTGCTCTGTCAATCTTCGCACGGCCTCACAAAGATGGGAGGTTGCCTAATGGCTCAACTTCGCATTCGACCGCTGGACGTGGGAACTATGAGGGTCGACAAAGCCTTTCTCACGTATATGGCGAACTTCGGAGTCCCTTTGGTCTCGGCCAGCATGATCTGGTATGTCGAGGGCGCCCAAAAGAAGATACTGGTGGATACCGGCCCGGCCGATCCCGAATGGGCCGCGAAGTATCACGCGCCGCTGGAACGCCGGCCCGAGCAACACCCGGTGGCGGCCCTGGAATCAATAGGCGTGCGACCCGAAGACATAGAAATCGTGGTCATCACCCACCTGCACTGGGATCACTCGTTCAACAACGCTTTGTTCCCGAACGCGAAGTTCCTGGTTCAGCACGAGGAGCTTTGCTACGCCATAGACCCGCTGCCGGTGCATTACCGGGCTTTCGAGGCGATGGCGCTGGGAATGACGCCTCACTTCGTGCATACCCCACTCACGACGGTGGAGGGTGACCTCCCCATCTGCGACGGCGTTTCCATCGTCTTTCTCCCCGGCCATACGCCGGGCTCGCAAGGTGTGCTGGTGGAGACGGAATCCGGGCCATATCTGATAGCCGGGGACGCGGTGCCCCTTTTCGACAACTGGGAGGGCCTGCCTCCCTATCAGCCTCATCTACCCCCTTCGATTCACGTCGACGTCGCGGATTGCTACCGCACCTTCAAAAGGA
The DNA here is from genome assembly GCA_023489135.1 of Chloroflexota bacterium. Next base: position 7,549 of record JAMDCE010000551.1, on the reverse strand, counting down.
TAGAGTCCATCGCCGATTTCGTCCTCCCCGGGCACGATGCGCGAGTACTTGAAAGGAAGTCCTATCCCTGATTCAGTAGCGGAAAAGGGCGCCTACCGAGCCGCCGCTGTGGATGCGCTGAATGGCTTCGGCCAGCATAGGGGCGACCGAGAGCACCGTTATCTTTTCCAACCGCTTCTCAGCCGGCACAGGGATGGTGTCGGTCACCACTACTTCCTTCATGTTGCTGCTTCGCAGCCGCTCGATGGCCGGCGCCGACAGGACCGGATGGGTGCAGCAGGCGTAGACTTCCGTTACCCCCGCCTGTTCCAGAACGGCGGCCGTCTGGGTGACCGAGCCGGCGGTGTCGATCTCGTCGTCGACTATGATCGCCCTGCGGTGGGCCACCTCTCCGATGACGTTGAGGATCTCTTGCCTCGCCGTTTTGGGATCCCGCCGCTTCTCGATGATGGCCAGGGAGGCCCCGATCTTCTCGGCGAAATTCCGCGCTCGTTTGGCGGCGCCCAGGTCGGGGGCCACGGCCACCACGTCCTGCAGCTTCTTCTCGATGAAGTAGTCGGCCAGGATCCTCAAGGCGGTTAGCTCGTCCACCGGAACGCTGAAGAAGCCTTGAATCTGGCCCGCGTGTAGGTCCATGGTCAGCACGCGGTTGGCGCCGGCCACGGTGATGAGATCGGCTATGAGGCGGGCGGTGATGGGGACGCGGGGCTGGTCTTTCTTGTCGGTGCGCCCGTAAGCGTAGTACGGCACAACCGCCGTTATCCTGGCCGCCGACGCCCGCTTTAGGGCATCCATCATGATGAGCAGCTCCATTATGCTCTGGTTCACAGGATGGCACAGGGGCTGGATGACGAAGACATCCTGTTCGCGGACGATGTCCAGGATGCGAACGAAGATGTTCTCGTTGCTGAACTCATAAACCTCGGCCCGGCCCAGAGGCCGGCCCAGATGCTGGCAGATAGCCAACGCCAATTCCGGATTGGCATTTCCTGAAAAGACGCTCAGTTGACCAAACAAGGCTGTCCATTCTCCTCAGAGCCTATCCGATAGCCGTCACATATCGTATGGGCACTACTACACGATGTCCGCAACAAGTATGCCACTTACTGCCGACCAGCACAAGCAAGGATGTGAAGGGCGATGGTACGTATCTTGCGACAAACCCTCAGAACGTGCCGTGGCACACGGCAGTCTGTCCTGTTGCGTACTGAGCGAGGAGGTGAAGTGGTGTGAGTACAGTCAGGCGAAGACATACGAGAGAGACAACTATTCGCGAGCTTGCCGGCCGGTTGTTCGAAGAGGCGTTTACCTTGCCATCGCTGCGCCGGGTCAGCCCCGAGGGGCGACAGGTGCTGCCGGTCAACATGTACGAGACCGACGTGGATCTCATAATAGTGGCTCCGATGCCCGGCATACACCCCGAGGATGTGGAGGTTACCATTCGCGGGGACACGCTGACGATTCGGGGCGCCATGAGGGGCAGCCTGGAGGAAACTAAGAATTACCAGCGCCACGAGTGGCACTATGGCCCTTATGCTCGGATCGTAACCTTGCCCTTCCTGGTGAACCCCGACAAGGCCAACGCCCGCTTGGGAAACGGAGTGCTTACCCTGGCGCTGCCGAAGGCTGAGGTCGCCAAGACCAAGACCATTAAGCTGCAAAGGCTCAGTCCGACCGAGGGCGAGCTGGCGCGTCACGGGGCTCCGGAGTTCGCTCCCGAGGAGCACGAGCACGTGGTATCCAGGACCAGAGGCAGATCCAAAAAGGCACAGGGGAGATAGGGCAGGACAGAAGCCGGCTTTCGGACCAGACTCCCCAAACGGGGTTTCGAGGTAGGAAGCGCACGGTTCAGGTCGGCGTATCCTGGGTGGTCAAAGGTAAATCGAGGACGTCACTCAACGGCAAAGGGCGCAAAGAAAAGAGAAATCCTTGCGCCCTTTGCGATGAGAAACACTCTCCCGGGCGACCGCGCGATTCCTATTGTTGATGACCGAGCCTGTCGCTCTGGCCCTCTCGCGAATGTTCGACAAACAGCAGCTTCGTCCGAGTGATTTCTCCCACGGTGTGGCGTAAGCGCAGCTCTTCCAGCACTTCCTCGGGCCTACCGGTGCCGCTGGGGTCGGCGCGAAGCCGCATTCCGATGACTTTTTCGCCGTTCCAGCGCTCGATCCAGACGTCTTCGATCAGCGGACGAAGGTCGTATTGGCGGGCTTCCTTCAGGTGCCCTCCCTCAGCCTCGCCTGCCCGCCGCCGCACGCGAGGCAGCCTGGGTGTCCAGAGGAGCCGGTCGATGCGCTCCACCACCTCCCGCCGGGTGACGTCGGCGGTGACCAGCGCCTCGTACTCCGCCGCCCTCACGACAGAGGGCAAAGAAGGGGTCCTTTCGTCGACCTCCTCGATGCGGGAAACCTGCACCCCGGACGGCAACTGCCGCGCGATCGCCTGCTCGAAGTCGGGTATTGGCATCAGCGATTCCAGAAAGATTTCCAGCATTTCGGCCGAGCCGAGTACCCCCACCGGCAAAGGCGCGGCCAGGGCCAGCCGAGGGTGTGGATTGAAGCCCCTGGTATAGGCCAGGGGCACCCCCGCCCTCCGGAGGATTCTTTCCCACATACGCAAAAGGTCGAGGTGGGAGATGTACTTTATTTCGGGGCCTTTCGAGAAAGTAATTCTTAGTCGTTGCATCTATTAGCACACGGCCCCTACCGCGCGCATCCCGCAGGCGGCGCAGGTGTTGGAGCGGCAGTCGGGGGTCAGGTGTCCGAGGACGCCCCGCCGGTACTCCCGCAGCAGGAACTCCTTGGTTATGCCGGACCCGATGTGATCCCAGGGCAGGGTCTCATCGGTCGGACGCTCGCGGTAGGCGTAGAACGCCGGGTCCAACCCGGCGCGGTCGAAGGCCTTCAACCACAGGCCGGGTTGCTGCTGATCGCTCCAGGCGTCGAACCTGCATCCTAGCTGCCAGGCCTCGTGTATCACCTTCCCCAAACGCCGGTCGCCGCGGGTCAGCACCGCCTCCAGGAGGCTCGACTCGGGGTCGTGCCAGCTGAAGCGTATTCCCCTCAGCGACTGCCGGAGGTAGTCTTGCTTGGGCCGCACGCTTTCGGGCCGCTCCTGGGCTACCCACTGGAACGGACTCCCCGGCTTGGGTATCAGCGTGGTGGCGCTGACGGTCAATTGCGCCCGATGGCCGTGGTAGCGGCGGCCGATGGCTCTGACCTTGCGAGCCAGGTCGGCGATTCCTTCGACATCTTCCATCCGCTCGGTAGGAAGTCCGATCATGAAGTACAGCTTGATCGTGCGCCAACCTCGACTGTAGGCGGCCTCCACGGTGCGAATGAGGTCGTCTTCGGTAACACCCTTGTTTATCACGTCCCGAAGCCTCTGGCTGCCCGCCTCGGGGGCGAAGGTTAGCCCCGTTTTGTGTCGCCGGATGGCCTCCGCTAGCATCACAGAAAAGGAATCGATGCGCAGCGAAGGCAGGGAGATATCCACGTTGGGGTGGCTCTGGGCCAGGTCCTTGACGATTCCCTTTATTTCGCTGTGATCGCTGCTGCTGAGCGACACCAGCGATAGCTCGTCGGCTCCGGTGTTGGCCAGTAGCTCCGCGGCGGTGCGGAGAATCTCCTCCTTGGATCGCTCGCGCACCGGACGGTAGATCATGCCTGCCTGGCAAAAGCGACAGCCCCTCGAGCAGCCGCGGTGGATCTCGATCATCGCGCGGTCGTGGACCACATTGATGAAAGGCACTATCGGCCGAACGGGGGTAGGCGGCAGCTCGGAGACGAACCGGCGGGTGATGGTGGCCGGTGCGCCCTCGACGGCAGGCAGGGTGCCGGCGAGGGTGCCATCGGCGTTGTACCGCACCTCATACAGGCCAGGAACGTAGACGCCCGGAATGTGCGCCGCGCGGCGCAGGAAATCCGCTCTCCCGTGGGAGGTCTTGAACTCGTCGACAAGCTCCGGCAGGACTTCCTCCCCCTCTCCCACGACGAAGAGGTCGAAGAAATCGGCCATAGGCTCCGGGTTGAAGCAGCCGCTGCCGCCGGCGATGATCAAGGGATGGCTTTCGTCGCGCTCGGCCGCTGGGATCGGGATGCCCGCCAGGTCGAGCATGTTGAGGACATTGGTGTACACCAGCTCGTGGGAAAGGCTGAAGCCCACGATGTCGAACTCGCGCAGCGGCCGCCGGGATTCCAGGCTGAAGAGGGGCAGGTCTTCCTGGCGCATCTCACGTTCCATGTCCAGCCAGGGAGCGTAGCAGCGCTCGGCCAGGATGTCGGCACGCTGGTTCAGCAGGTCGTAAAGCACCTGCAGCCCCAGGTTGGACATTCCCACTTCGTAGACGTCCGGATACACCAGGGCGACCTTGACCCGGTCGGAATCCCAGGTCTTCACTATTGAGTTCCATTCGCCGCCGGTATATCGCGCCGGCTTGGCTACCTTTGGTAGAATTCTATCCAGATTCATAATTGAATTAAGAAACTTCCGAGCGCTCCAGAGGCGGCAACTGGGTGAGATCCTCTATGCCGAAGTATTGCAGGAAGTCGAAAGTTGTCCCCAGTAGAATCGGTCTGCCCACGCTTTCCAGTCGCCCCACCTCGCAAACCAGTCCGCGGGCCAGGAGCGTGCTTATGGCTCGGTCCGAATTCACCCCCCGGATCGACTCGATGGTCGCTCTGGTCACCGGCTGTTGATAGGCGACGATGGCCAGGGTTTCCAGCGCCGCCGAAGAAAGCTTGCTGGATTGCTCCAGCCCCAGCAAGCGCTCGACGTACGGTCCGGCCTCAGGGGCGGAGATCAACTGCAACGAATCGCCGTGCCGCAGCAACCTGATGCCGCGTCCCTGGCAAGTCTCCGCCAGGCCCAGGATCGCCAGCTTCACCTCTTCGTCGGTTGTCTCGAGCGCCTGCGCCAGGCGCCGGATGGCCACCGGCCCATCGCTGACGAACAGGAGGCTCTCCAGAAGGGCTTCGAGATTCGGTGCCATCAGCGCTTGAAGTCGAGCCGCGGGGCTATGGAGTTGTGATACTTTATATCCACCTTGGGGCTTCCTTTGGCTATCCCCACTCCCATGCCCTTTTCCACAATATCGTGGATAACCCCCGCCGCCTCGGTTGCCTTTTGCTGCGGGTCGACGCCGGGGTCAGCCTGCAGCGTGACCGATATTTCGACCGTCTTCCCGCGACTTTTCACCCGGAGGCTCGCACCGTGGATGCCGGGCAGATCTTCCAGGCCGCGCTTGATTCGCTCGGCGATCGAATCGGTTGACAATTGAGCCGAGGCGCCTTCGACGCTGGCCAGAACGACCCCGCGCGGCTTTTCGCGCCTGATCTCAGCCCGAACGAGCAGGATGCTCAACACGCAAACCACGATGGCCGCCCCCGCCAGCACCACGCGATCCAGGAGGTTGATTTCCATCGGGTTGAACGTCTCGCGTATCGCGAGAACGATCTGTTCGGGTATCACCGCCAGCAAGATGGTGGTCACGCTTATGGCCACCAGCAACAGGATAACCACCACACGGTTGATCACGTTCACGGCCACCCTCCTTCTGATCCCACGTCGGTGCTCCCAGGCGAATCGCTCCGGGCGCCGGCACAGGTATTATAGCGGCTGGGAGAAAGATGGTGCAAAGAAAGCTATCGGGGGTGAGCCTACTCCACGAGTCTACTTGTGCGCTTTCAGCATCCTCGGATGACCTGATGCGTATGCCCGTGTACAACTGACGTTAGTGTCGGATCGAGACTTGATCTCGATATCAAGAACATCCTCGGGGATTGAGGAATGACCGCATCTTCTTAGGCTGCATACAACAGCCTTCCCTCCCGGTCCACGGTGGCGGCGAGTGAGGCGACTACTTTGCGCTCCTCCTCGAAATCTCGGCGGCTTCTTACCAGTACGTCCACGGGTGTCCTCACCCCCCAGAGGGCGTGATAGGCTTCTCGCTCCAAGCGGTAGGGGCGATCGACATCATATCCCACCAGCACCAGAACGTCGTAATCGCTATCGGCGGAAGCCTCGCCGCGCGCGCGAGAGCCAAACAGGTAGATGCGCTCCGGGTGGAGGGCATCTACCAGGCGACGCACAATCTCGGCTAGTTTGGGATCGTTAAGCTCTGCGACTTCGTGCGTCATACTATGCCCCCCTCTTTCTTGACGAGATTATACCATGCGCAAGTAAGGGTAAAGCGGTTTTCGATGGGGTGAGCGGCGCGCGGTAGGCGTTGACATCGCAAATTGCAGGCGTTAGAATGGCCTCACCAATTACTCCTGCTAGCGATCGCTCTTCCGACTGGGGGTATGGCCATGCCGTCGAAGCTATTTGCTGGCCCCATCGTCGCCAGCCTCATCTCAGCCACATTTATGGTTTTCCTGATTGGTTTTGGACCTTTCGGCGCCGAAGCTATCGCACCAACAACAGATGGGCCAACGGCAAGTGGGCCGTCGTCAGGCCCTCCGACTATGCTCGGCTACACCGCCACGACTACTCCAACCCTGGTCAGCGCCTGGCTTAGCAAACAGCCGGATGCCAACAGCGACCACGTATCTATATTTGACTACGGAGATCCCGTCTACGCCTTTGTCCGGGTCGGCGACGTCCCGACAGACACCTATTGGGGGCTGGTCGCCCAGATCTCCGGCACGTGGGGCGCTACCGTGCCGCTAGAGCAGCGCGCAGGGGGAACGGAAACGCGTATGTTCGGCTTTGGGGAGTTCATTCCCGGTGACGGTCCGGCGGGCAACGCCTTTTCTCTCTCCGTCTCCCTCAACGGCGGCTTTAATGGGCCGCAGCGGATCACGGTTCCTTTCACCTATGGCTCCTGGCCCAATCTGGCGCCTAACCCATCATTTGAGAATGGGACGGACTCGCCAACGGGGTGGCGGACGCTCTCTCCAGTCGGCAGCGTCCAGGGCTGGGAGAGCTCGAGCTGGGTTAGCGGACATCGCTCGCTATCCGTTTCGGGGCCAACACCGAGTAACTATAACGTCAGATGGGTGACCACGGACTTGGTGTCGGTGATGCCCGGCCAGACCTACACCTTTTCTACCTGGATCAGGGCTGACTCATTCATCACCAGCACCGGTAGGCTAAATGTCACTCTGTTCTTCTACGATGCGGACGGTAATTCCCTTAGCCAGGGGTGGGGCCCAGACACCCGCGACGGGGCTGGTTTCTTCTGGCAGAAGTTCGCGTTTAACAGCCCCATCACTTTCCCACCGGGCGTGGCCAAGGTGCAGATCTCGCTGGGCTACAATAGCACGGACCCCGCGGATACTAACAAGGTCTACTTTGACAACGTAGCTTTGATCGGGCCCTCGCTCTACCACCGCCTCTATCTGCCGGCAATGAGCAAGGATTGATCGGCCGGCTACAGCGGATTTCGCTAATACTTGGCTAGCTGTCGAAGAGGGCTTCGGCGGGCCGAAGCTTCCAGATGTAGCCAAGCCAAGTCGAAAATCGCTCTAGGGCAAGCCGGTAACATAGAGCTTGTACTTCGCGTTGGCGCTGGTCGAGTAGTTGAAGACCTGCAGGCCAAAGGTCACCG
>JAMDCE010000319.1 GCA_023489135.1 Chloroflexota bacterium | reverse complement strand
GCTGGGCCCCGCTGGCGCCTCCCTCGTCTACGGCACCTACTTGGGTGGATACTTCCGCGATGGGGCCTACGGTCTTGCCCTCGGGCCCTCAAACGCGGTCTACGTCTGCGGCCTCACCGCGTCTGACGATTTCCCTACAACCGCTGGCGCCTACCAGCCGGAACTTAGTCCCTCCGCACCCAAGGTGAAATACTCGGATGCTTTCCTGGCTAAGCTGGCGCTGAATGGAGCCGGGGGGGCCGACCTACTGTACTCCACCTTTCTAGGAGGAAGTCACGCAGACGATGTGGCCACGGCCGTGACGATAGATGCTTCTGGTGTGGCCTACCTGACCGGCTCGACGGAGTCCTCGCAGTTCCCCACAACCGTTGGTGCCTACAACAGCTCTTTCGGTGGTGGCTACTCCAACGCGTTTATCGCCAAGCTGGACCCGGCGGGCAGTGGATCCGCTGATCTTCTCTATTCAACGTTTCTCGGCGGGGACCGGGGCGACCACGGACTCGGCATCGGTCTCGACGCGGGCGGGAATATCTTAGTGGCGGGATCAACCACTTCCGACGACTTCCCAGTCATCGATCCCGGGAGCGCGACCTTGACTACCGGGGAGACACTCTCATTCGTGGTCAGGCTTACTCCCGCGGGAAGCGAAGCCTTTGACCTCCTCTACTCGACTCTCTTGCGAATACGCGACTCCTCTCCGCTGGACGAGTCAGCTAACGCTCTAGCTATCGGACCAGAGGGAGAGGTGCGTTTGGCAGGCTTTTCCGTCATTGAGTTCGGCCGATCCGCTGCCTACGTGAAGACTGTGGTGATTCCGCCCAGCTACCCGGTCAACGTTTCGGTCAATCCGGCGGCCGGAGGAGATGTTCGGCCGCTCGCTCGTAATTATATGGGTTCGGTCACTTTTACGGCCAAGGCGACCGCGGGTTATTCGTTCACAAACTGGACCGTTAACGGTGCTGCAGGCGTTGCTAACAACCCTCTCTCCCTAGTCATCACTCAGCCTACTACCCTGGTCGCTGATTTCACTCTTGAATTCACTCACGCCGTGTTCCTTCCGGTTATCTTGGACAACGCTTATGGCGGCTGGACCACCGGCCTCAGCATCCGCAACCCGTCAGACTCTCCTACAACGATTAAGATTGCCTACTATGACGGGGGCGGCAACGTAGTCACGACCGACTCTCGCAACCTCGTGGCCAACGGCTCCGTTGGGGTCTACCAGGGCGGAAGGTTTGGGGGCAACTGGGCTGGATCGGCGGCCATTCTCAGTAATGTCCCAATCGTGGCCACCGTGAATGAGGTCGGCCCCGATCATTCCGCTATGAGCTACAGTGGTGAGGTCACCCCTACTACAACGGTCTATCTGCCAGTGGTGATGGACAATGCATACGAAGGCTGGTCAACGGGCGTCGCCATAAGAAATGCCTCGGCCAAGCTTGCCTCAGTGAGCATCATCTACTACAGCGCGAACGGAGCCTTCTCCCGTTGGGACTCGGCGATCTTAGAGGGTAACGGGTACCTGGGTCTTTACCAGGGGGGTAAGTTCGGTGGCAATTGGACTGGGACGGCCATCATCACTTCTGACCAGCCAATTGCGGCCGTGGTCAACGAAATGGATAAGAAGGGCCGAGCCATTAGCTATAACGGCCTATTCAATGAGAGTTACGACTTCTATCTACCCGTGGTTCTCAACAATGCGTATGGCGGTTGGACCACCGGGATCGGAGTTCAGAGTGCGATCCACGATTCATACCAAAGCCCGACTGGCGTGGAGGTTTGGTACTTTGATGCCGACGGTGCGCAAGCAGGAAGTCAGTGGGTAGAAGTACCGCGGGGAGGCTACTCTGGCCTTTATCAAGGCGGAGTTGGGCTGGCTGTAGGATTTTCCGGGTCGGCGTTCCTGCATATTGGCCAGCCGGCAATAGCCGCAGTAGTAAACGAGGTTCCGACCACGGGGGATGCGATGGGCTATAGCGCCATAGTCCAGCCAGCGCAGGTGGTGGAGATTCCACTTGTGATGGATAACGCTTATGGGGGCTGGAGTAGCGGCATCGGCATAGAAAACGCGAGTCAGAGTTCCGCGGACGTGACAGTCACCTACTACGATCAAGACGGAGGCGTTATTGGCTCCCCATCACGGACGATTGCGGGCCGTGGTTACTGGGGGCTCTATCAAGGCGGGGCGTTGGGAGGTCGGGCCGGATCGGCCCGGATAATTTCAACTCAGCCGATAGCCGTTGTGGTGAATGCAATAGGCCCCAGCGGAGCGGCCATGAGTTACAACGGCTCACCTTGACATGCTTTTGTGCGGGCGGGCATAAAGCCTGGAGTGCATTGCCTGCGATTTGGTTCGGCAAAGCGTAGGTTTGGTAACTCCGCCATCTCCTTTGCCACCAACGGGATCGTCCAGCCTGTCCACATTGGCGGACCCGGCCTGTATTATCCGCTGGTTCGGTCCCCAGTCAACCGGGCTGCACCGTTTGAACGTTCAAACGTTTCTGCTGCCACAACTTCGGTTGTCTGGCAACCCTTAACCCCTCTGCATTCTCGGTGCCTCTGTGGTGCACCTATTGCGGATTCTCACGCCCGTTTGAACTTTGGGCTTTCGGTCGTTTTGTCTCCCAGTTCGCCTGTGTTATAATGTCTTTATGAGGCGGCGCCCCGTAGGGCCCTGTCCGGGTAAACGGTCTCGCTTCTGCTTTCAGGCCGCCTATTTCGCTTCGGTTATGAGGCCCGTGAGGCCTCCGAGAGGAGAGCGAGATGACGTTCTGCATCCATTGCGAAGAGGACGATCAACAGGCTTTCGGCACGTGCAGGCTCTGTGGTGCGACCCTCCTAGCCGGAACCGCGCCCAGTAGCGCTCTGCGGAGACCAAGAGAAGTGAAAGACTCAGTCTCGAAGAACCTCGTCGTCGCCTATGTGACCGCGGGAGAAATGAGAGCCCAGGTAGTCAAAGGGCTGTTGGAGAGCGAGGGAATCCCAGTTGTCCTCAAGTACGAGTCAGCTGGGCGAGTCTACGGTTTCATCGTGGACGGACTGGGTGAGGTCAGGTTGCTCGTACCTGAATCCTGCCGCGAGAAAGCCGCAGAATTGCTAGACGGATTAGACATCTAAGCGTCGTTCGCCTGGAAAGACAGGATCTCCGAGTGAGTCTCGCGTACGACTGGGCTCCTCAGAAACCAGGTAGCCACCGAAACCACAGCGGAGGTAACTATTGTTGTGAGGGTAGGCATACCCAGAGCGTTACACTACTTCCGATACTATCCACTCGCGAAAGCTTTCTTAGAAGCCCTCGACGTCGAAATTGTTCTATCCGAACCCACCAACCGCGCCATTATGGCCCGAGGTTTGGATTGCGCCGTTGCCGAGACTTGCCTTCCTATCAAAGCCTACTTTGGGCACGTCCTCGAACTTCGCGATAAGGTCGACTACGTCCTCGTTCCCAGCGTCCGCAGCGTCGAGCCAAATCTCTACAATTGTGTCAAACTCTTCGCCCTTCCTGACATGGTGAGAGGTGCCATCAGAGACCATCCCCCGCTTCTGGACTTCTGCTTCGACATCAATCTTGGCAAAGGCGCAGTGCTCAAAGAGATCTTCTCCGTTGGCAAGCGCCTCGGTGCGGACAAGCGGCGGACGGAGGCGGCCATGGAGGCCGGTTTGGCCCTTCAAAAACGCTATGATTCCGCTCTAGCCCGGGGCCTGATGCCAATCGAGGCTATCAAGCGGTTGGACAACGGCGCCAATGGTGATGAAGGTAGTCGGTCAAATGGTCACGGCGACAAGGGTCCGCGCGTGGCGGTCCTTGGCCATCCTTACAATGTCTACGACGACTACCTCGTCCACGGCTTGGTCGGCAAGCTCCGCGGCCTGGGCGCTGAGGTCGTCACCGCCGAGGCGGCGAGTAAAGCCGAGCTGGACGCTGGCGTCCAGCAGGTGATTGGCGAACCCTACTGGATGACGGAGAGGGAGATTACCGGCGCTGCCGGTCACTACCTGACCAGCGACGAAGTCGACGGAGTGATTGCGGTGACGGCTTTCGGTTGCGGCCCAGATTCGCTTATGATTGACGCCGTGCAGCGGACGGTGAATCGCAGCCGGTGCCACCCCCTTCTTTCCTTGAATATTGACGAGCACACCGCCGACGCCGGGCTGATCACCCGCCTGGAAGCCTTCGTCGATTCGCTCAAGCGGGTCAAGGCTAGCGAAGCCAGGCTCAACAAAGCGCCGCTGACCCTGATCAGGCACAGCTCGGGAATTAGTGAGCCGATCAAGATAACCTTTCCGCATATGGGCACCGTCCACGTCCCCGTACAAGTGGCTTTCAACCGACTCGGCATGGACCTGGTGGTTCCGCCGCCCTGCAGTAAGCGATCCCTGGAGATGGCCTCCAAATACTCGCCTGAGTGGGCTTGCATTCCCTACAAGCTCATACTGGGCAACTACATCGAGGCCCTGGAGATGGGTGCCAACACGCTCTTGCTTCTCCGAGGCCCCAACAACTGCCGCTTTGGTTACTATCACAAACTCCAGGAGCAGGTGCTGCGCGACCTCGGGTATAAATTCCAGTTGGGCTTGCCCGAGATCCAGGGGCGGGCGGTCAAAGGGATGATAAAGATCGTGCAGGACCTCTCCGGCGCGTCCTGGCGCGATTGCTTTGCCACCGTTCAGATGGCGTTGGCGGTGCTAAGAGACGTCGACGAGATCGAGCGAAAGGTTCAGTACGTGCGGGCCAGGGAGGTCAGGCCGGGGCTGGCGACCAGGATCTGGCAGGAAGCTCTGGATCAAATCGGCCAGGTTACGACCCGCGGTGAACTGAAAAGAATGAAGAAAAAGTTCCTGACCGATCTAGACAATGTCCCCATGGATAGGGGGAAAGTCCCCATCAAGATTTGCGTCGTGGGCGAGATTTACGTGGTTCAGGAACCTTACATAAATCAAGATGTGGAAATCGAACTGGGTAAGCTCGGTGTGGAGGCCAATCGGTCCGAGCAAGTTAGCCAGTGGCTTACCCTCGGACCTCAGCTATTCCTCCAAATGTTTGGCCTGGGGCATAGCGCCCGGATACGGCGGGCCGAAAAACCCTACCTGCAGTATTGGTCGGGGGAGACGTTAGGGCAGACGGCCATGGCCCACGAAGACGGCTATGATGGGGTGGTGCACCTGGCTCCCTTCACCTGTACGCCGGAGGTGGTGGCGCAGAACATCTTGCCGAAGCTACGCCGGAACGTCGACGTTCCGGTCCTCAGCCTTATTCTGGACGAACAGACGGGCCGGGCCGGGTTCATCACCCGCCTGGAGGCCTTCGTCGACTTCTTAGAGCGGCGTAAGCAGGGCCATGGCAAAAGCGCCCCTGGTAGGCGCTTATTTGGAATTCCTTCCCGTTAGAGACTGCTACGGTTCGATGGCGTAGCACCAGCCGAACCTGTCTTCCTTCTCCCCATACTGGATGGCCGTAATCTCCGAGTACAGCTTGCGCGAGAAGGGGCCGGTTTCTCCTCCGTTAATCGTGACTAGAGTATCCCGGTGCTGAATCGCCCCCACGGGCGAGGTGAAGATCGGAAGAGCGT
>JAMDCE010000381.1:4717-5574 GCA_023489135.1 Chloroflexota bacterium | reverse complement strand
TCATGAAGCGAGAGGGCGGCGACATTCTCTCGCCCGAGGCAACAAAGGGATTGGCTAAATGGGCAAATTCGCCGCCTAGTGCGAAGAGAGTACGCATAGCCTCGGCGGCAACCTCGCACTCTCGCCGGCCGTGGTAGACCGCGTCGATGGCTGATTGAGTTACCGCGTCCGCCAGAGCGCAGGCTTCGTGGAGAATCTTTATCTCGTCTGGCAGCTTGATCAGGCGCACTCGCTGCATTAGGGTCTCGCCATCGGTGAACTCGGCGCCCGGGAAATGCCGCTGATACGCTTGCCACTGCACGATGGTCATTCCGTCCAACCCGATGCGCCCTTTGGCCAGCCCCCGCGACTGCAACAATGGCTTGATGTGCCCTTTCACGACCGTCTCTACCAGCCCCGGCTCTTCCATAATTGGAATGATGACAAACTCCTCGATCCAGGGCATTGCTTCCCTGGCCCGAGCGTATTCTCCGCCGGAAAGGAAGACGACCGGCGGCCCATCTTGAAACAAGAGCACGCCGTACTGGGTCGTAGAGCGATACTGAAGCATTATCGCCCGCAGGCTGCTGACATACTTTACGTTCTCATCTTTCCACAGAAGCAGGGCATCAACCTTTTCATCCCGCATAAATCTCTGCGTTCTCTGTACACGCTCGCGCCGTAGTCTCTCGAAGTCTATTCTGTTCTCATAGTCAACCTGGAACTGCCCTCTGGCAAAACCCATCGGTGTCCTCCTCTAAGGCTATTGGCTGGCCGCCGGACCCACTGTAAGAATAGGTAAGGCGGGCATGCTGACTCTGTTGATTTTCTAGTCTGCTCGTCACTCAAGTGGGGCGCGGCATCGATTTACGGGCGTG
>JAMDCE010000381.1:0-4707 GCA_023489135.1 Chloroflexota bacterium | reverse complement strand
ACTTAGCCATCACCCGCTCAAGAACGGCCAAAGTACTTCTCAGGGGCGTCTTCGGGGTCGGCCAGACCGGTGGCCGCGGCCAAAGCGCTACTGGCGGAAATGGTGCCGCCGCCACGACCAATGGCGCTCTTATCTACTAAACAGACTCTGGCACCCAGCCTATCACCCTACAGCGCCGCCATTATTCCGGTGCCACCGGCACCAACTACCAGGACATCACAGCTTATCCGCTCGACCTCCACCTGGCTCTACCGTTCTCTTACCGGATTGCGCAGGATTCCGATCCCTTCAATCTCGCACTCCACCAGGTCGCCAGCGCAGAGGAACCTCGGAGGAATCATGGCAAAGCCGACGCCCTGGGGGGTTCCGGTGGCAATCACATCGCCCGGTTCTAAGGTCAGCCCGGCGGAAAGAATCTCGATGATGGCGGATATGTCGAAGATCATCTCATCGATGCGCGCCTGCTGCCTCAGCTCGCCGTTGACCCGCAGCCGAAGTTCCAGACTCTTCACCTCCGGCAACTCATCTCTGGAGACGAGGTAAGGTCCCATTGGGCAGAACGTGTCCAATCCTTTGCCCTTGAACCACTGGTTGTGCCGCGTTTGCAGGTCTCTCGCGCTCACGTCGTTGACGATAGTGTATCCAAACACGTGGTCCCAGGCATCCTGTCGAGGGATGTTGGCGCCGGTTTTTCCGATCACGACACCCAGTTCCACTTCATAATCTACCTGACTGGTCACAGTGCGCTGGAAGGTGATGGGAGCGTCAGGACCGACGACAGCCGTTGGAGGTTTGGTGAAGAAAACCGGGTCTGGCGGGTAAACCACCGCTTCTCCCCGGGCCCGCGCTCCCTCCGCCGCGTGCTCACGATAATTCCTTCCCAGACAAAAGACGTTCTTGAGCGGACGAGGAATTGGAGCCAAGACTGTCACGTCAGCCAGGTCGTACCACCAGGAATTCCCGATCGCTGGCCTCGGTGGCATCGCATTGCCTTTGGCCCTGGCCACAAGTTCCCTGGCTAGGTCTAGAGAAGACTCTTCGCCTCTAATGAAGCTAAGCATATCCTCTAAATAGATGGGCCGTCTCCCTCATCAAGCTCATCGCTACTGCCGAAAAAGCGCCGCCAGGCCTCTCTGAGATCCAGGATCCGGTTCCCGACGACAACCCCCACTCGCTCCTGGTCGTTCGCAACAAAAGTAAGCAACTGCACCCCTAATACGCTCCCTACCTTTTCCAACCTCTTTGATCTCAATCTGCCCGTCTGCAGACGTCGATGGGCCCACCGCGGGGAGCATCCCTATATCGTGATCACCGCTCTCCCAATAATAGACCCGGATCGAAGCAAGCTGTGCACCTGCTCCACTTCGTCCCAAGGAAAGACCTGGGTGACGATAGGCCTGATCCGCCCTTGGGCGACAACCTTCACCACGGTTGGCTAGTTCCTGCTTCGTGGCCGCCCGTGAACCAAGAATCTCCCACTCGTTCAATAGCGCGGTCAGGGGATCGACCTCAAAAGGAACGCCCGGCTGGTAGCCTACGATCGCTAATCGCCCCCCGCTTCGCAGGCTTCGCAGGCTCGCCGAAATGGACCCCGGGGTCCCAACCAGCTCCAAGGCCACCTCGGCGCCACGACCGCCGGTGAGCCGCCTAACCTCTTCACCAAAGGGCTTGTCTCCCGCGACGATGGTATCATCAGCTCCGAGTTCCCTGGCCATCTGCAGCCGTTCTTCGCTCACGTCGACGGCAATGACGCGGGCCCCGCAGAGACGAGCGATCTGCACCGCGTGGAGTCCGAGACCACCACCAGCCCCATCGATGACTACTGTCTCGCCCGGCCTGACCCTGGCTCTTTCGCGAAGGGCGTGGAAGGGGGTGGCAACAGCATCGGCCAAGATGGCGGCGTGTTCGAAGGACAGGTTGTCAGGAATAGGGCATAGATTCACCGCTGGTACTCGAAGATACTCCGCGTAGGCGCCCTGGAACTGATTGCCCAGGAATCCCGCGAAGTTCTCGCACAGGGTCTCGCGTCCGATCCGGCAGGGTTCGCAGTTCCCGCAGGTCACGTAGCAGGCCACGGCGACTCGATCCCCCGGTTGAAGCCCCTGGACCTCCGACCCTACCGCAGCCACTTCCCCGGCCGGCTCGTGTCCCAAAATGAGCGGCAGTTGCGACCCCACGTAGATTCCATCCCTGATCTTCAGATCAGTCCGGCAGACGCCGCAAGCCCTCACGCGCACCAGAGCATCGCGAGGACCAATCTCAGGGGTCGGCATCTCTTCCATTCGCAGAGGACCGCCAAGTTCGCGCAGCACAAGTGCCTTCATTGCTCAATCTCCCTTCAACTTATCTTCTCTCTAAAGGCAAGGATGCCAAGCCAACCGAGATGGCGCAAGAAATCGCTGCCCCAGACGGGGTACCTGTATTGAGCTTCTGTTCGTCCGCCAACGGCGACACGTACCCAGCGTCTTCTTTAACGCCGGATCATATGGTGAGAACCGCTCGGCCAATGATTCTTCCTTCCCTCAGGAGACTGTGCGCTCGTTCCACCTCGTCCAGTGAGAAAGTCTGGGAAACGATTGGTTGGACTTTGCCCTGGCTGACGAGTTCCACCAAGTCGGCGAGTTCTTGCTTTGTAGTTGCCCTCGAGCCGAGGATCTCCTTCTCAGTGATAACCATGTAGAGGGGATCCAGCTCAAAGGAAGTGTCTGGTTTGTAGCCGACGATCACCAGCTTGCCACGCGGCTTGAGGCTGCGCAAGCTTGCCCTCAAGGTAACTGGCGTTCCCACTAGCTCCAGAACGGCGTCGACGCCCAGGCCGCGGGTCAGACGCTTGATCTCTTCGTCGAACGATTCGTCACGGGCCAAAACGGTTTGGTCGGCGCCCAGCTCACGGGCCCTCTGTAGTCGTTCCTTGTCCACGTCAATCGCGATTACCTTCCCGCCGCAAAGCCGAGCGATCTGCACGGCGTGCAAACCGAGCCCACCACCGGCTCCGACTATAGCAACGGTCTGCCCGGGTCTGACCTTAGCCCTTTCACGCAGAGCGTGCAAGGGAGTCGCCACTGCATCGGCCAGAATGGCGGCCTGTGCAAAGGGCAGATGATCGGGAATGGGGCAGAGATTCACCGCGGGTACCCTGAGGTACTCGGCATAACCACCGTCAAGGTGGGTTCCTATCTGCCCGACAAGATTGCGGCAAAGGGTCTCGTGTCCCGTGCGGCACGGCTCGCACACTCCACAAGTCACGTAGAAGTGCACCACGACGCGATCGCCCACCTGAGCTCCCTTGACTTCAGATCCGATGGCGGCTACCTCGCCCGCTGGCTCGTGCCCGAGGATGAGCGGCACTTTCGTGTCCGGTATCTTGCCGGCCCTTATCTTTACGTCCGTGAAGCAAACCCCACAAGCCCTGACGCGAACCAGGGCATCGCTAGGACCTATCTCGGGCTTCGGCACCTCCTCTAGAGTCAACGGGCCGCCCAATTCACGGAGCACTACTGCTTTCATCACCAGCCCTCCTATGTTTCATTCCGGGCCACTCTGGATTTGAAAATTCGAATTCTTTTGAGCAAGCAATCTAGCGGTCTCTTGACCAATCCTTCTTAATCGGAGGCGAAGTTATCACCAGGTAGGCGCCTTTCCCCCTCCCGTTATTTCGTGATGAGTGGGGCTCACCAGGAGCGATGAACAAGCCTTTGCCTCTGGTCAGGGTTACTTCCTCCTGACCGGAGTAGAAGGTTAGCTCGCCTTCAAGCATAAAGAAGATGTGCTCGGAGTCTGGATGGACATCGGTGTCAGCGCCTCCTCCGGGCTCGATCTCCGTAAGCGCCACGGAGACATTGCTCGCGCCGACCGCCCGGCTGATAACGTCCCTGGCGGCAAGATCAAAGTGCAGCGGTGGGCAGTACGACGGCTGGCCGGTCGGGTCGATCAGTTTCATTTCCTTCCTCCGTACATTCTGTGTAGCCCATGAACGGCCTACTAAGCTATATAGTATCGAAAGAACGGTTAACGCGCCTCAACGACGGTGTCCACAAACTGCTTCTCCTCCACATCAAACATCCCCTGGTGCGCTATCTTAATGCTGGCCATCTCTCCAGACACTCCGACGAAGGCAAGGGCATGGTAGGGGCCGCTGAGCTGGCAGCCCATCTCTCGCACGGCCTCGTAGAGGCGCTCCATCTTGTCTGTGGCAACTTCCAGAGACGAATCCGACAGGAGCCCGAAAAGGGGAAGTTCCAGCATCGCCTTGATCCGGCCGTCCTGAACCGCTAGGAACCCACCCCCTACCTTGGCCAAGGTATTGGCCGCCAAAGCCATATCCTCGTCATTGGTTCCAACGACGATCACGTTCTCGTAGAGCGGATTGTACGTGGTGGCCAAAGCTCCTGACTTCAGTCCAAATCCCTGAACGAAGCCAACGCCCGGTTTTTCCCAACGAGCAAACCGGTCGAACATGGCGATCTTCAGGATGTCTTGGCCGGCGTCCGCTCCAATGATCCCCTCTTTCACCGAAAGGATGGCCTGGCGTTTCTCCGTGATCAACGTTCCGTCTCGAACTCCGATGACCCGCACCTTAGCTTCCCTCGCGCCGGGATCCGTCCTGATCTCCAAGTCACCAGGCCCAGCCGGTCTTTGGAACGTGACCGTCCCGTAGGCCCAGTCCGGATACGATGGTTGTGCAATCTCACCTACAAACACGCCGTC
>JAMDCE010000605.1:1956-5575 GCA_023489135.1 Chloroflexota bacterium | reverse complement strand
GAATCCGCGCCTCACGGCGCTTACCCGTGTCGCGGGAAGGACCGGTGGTGCGTGCTCAGCACGTCCAGCGACCAGGAATGGCGGCGTCTCTGCCAGATCATGGGGAAGCCCGAACTGGCCGACGACGAGAGATTCGCGACCCTATCCGCCAGGAAGCAGAACGAGGACGATCTGGACCGCATCGTCGGGACCTGGACGGCGAACTTTGACGCCCAGGACGTCGTGGAGAAACTGCAATCGGCGGGTCTCAAGAGCGCACCGGTCAACACGATGGCGGATCTCTTCTCCGACCCTCAGCTTCGCCATCGCGGCTTCTGGCACGAGCTCGAACACCCTGAGATGGGCCGGCATCACTACGAGGATTCGCCCTTCCAGTTGTCGAAGACGCCATCCCAGGTAACCAAGCCCGCCCCTTGTCTGGGCGAGCACAACGAGCATTTCTACAAAAAGCTCCTGGGCATTCCAGCCGACGAGTACGGAGAACTCGTCGCCAGCGGAGTCATCAACTGAGAAGACTGGAACGATGGCAACGAGGTATCCTGATTCTGCACGAGCGGTCTGATTGGAATGAGTCGAGGCGCACAATAAACTGGGTGCGCTCATCACAGAAGACTCGCCTGCTCTTGATGTACGATAATCGGCAGCGCCAGCGTCGATCGATCCGCTTCGCGTTGGCGCTTGCCGAATAAGAAAAACGGCAGAGAACGTCTCGTCTGGCTACGTCATCTTCAGGAAGGGGGGAAGGGCACAGTAAGCACCGCGTATGGTTAGACCGGGAATGCCCAAGGCAACCAGAGACACGCATTGTCAGTGCTGGCTTGGTTGTTCGGCCTTGACATTCGGAGACAAGGGTTAGCCGCACCTTGGTGCAGGTTAGCAATCACTCCTAGGGTTAGCAGCTTAAGTGAGGTGACACCTTGAGCCCTGACGTATTCCTGCAAATCACCCTTTCGGGTCTGACAACGGGCGCCGTGTACGCAATCGTCGCCCTGGGGTTCGTAATAATCTTCAAGGTCAGTGGGGTGATCAACCTCGCCCAGGGCGAGTTCGTGGCCCTCGGCGGTCTCTCCATGGTCACGTTTCAGGTGAACCTGGGTTGGCCCCTGCCCGTCGCTTTCGTCGCTTCGGTATTATTAGTAACCGCCGTCGGCGCAGTCATGGAAAGGCTAGCTATCAGCCCAGCAAGGCGATCGCGACGCACACCCATGGCTAGAATCCTGATAATCACGATAGGCGTCTCTACCTTCCTGAAGGGAGTTGGCTCCCTCATCTGGGGCAAAGATATCTTCTACCTGCCTCCTTTTTCCGGCAACAAGCCCATTCAGATTCTGGGCGCGACCATCCTCCCCCAGCACATGTGGATACTTGGCTCTATCGCCCTCATCGCAATCATCCTCGCCCTTCTCTTCGGGCGCACCAACATCGGGAAGGCAATGCTGGCGACAGCAGAAAACCCCGATGCCGCCAGCTTGATGGGGATCAATGTCAATATGATGGTGCTGGCATCCTTCGCTCTGGGAGCCGCCCTCGGCGCGGTTGCCGGATTGCTCGTCGCGCCGGTAACATTCACAGCCTATGACAAAGGAACGATAATCGGCCTGAAGGGCTTCGTGGCCGCGGCGATGGGTGGGATGGGGAACAGCACGTGGGCTGTGGGCGGTGGACTGATACTGGGCCTGGCAGAAGCGTTCAGCACCCTGGCCGGCCTGTCCGAGCTGAAAGACGCGACCTCGTTCATGTTCCTCATAGTCATCCTGTTCATGATGTCACGCGGGATGCTGGGAAAAGCTAGAATCTGACGGAGGAAACGATATGACTGGCGGGCGGGGAGGCCTACTGCGCGCAAAGTACATTGCCATCGGCCTGCTGATTCTAGGGCTGGTGATATTCCCAATCGTGGTCAACGTCTCTTTTATCATAAGCCTGATGGTGCTGGTGGCGATCTTCGCCATTATCGCTATGGGGTTCGATATCCTCGCCGGGTATGCCGGGCAGGTCAGCCTGGGCCAGGCCGCGTTCGTGGGGCTGGGAGGCTACACCACGGCCTATGTCACGACCAGGCTTGGGTGGGCGCCGCTGCTCGGAATAGCCGCTGGCCTGGTCTTGACCTTGATCGTTGCCTATTTCATCGGCCTGGTCACCCTTCGACTCCCAAGGTACTACTTCCCACTGGCCACGATGGGCCTGAGCGTCATTTTCGAGGCATGTTTCATAAGCTTCCGGGACATCACCGGCGGTCCCTCCGGATTCACCGGAATACCCACCTTTTCGGTCGGCGGCCTGTCCGTAAACAAGGATATCGAGTACTACTATTTTCTGTGGGGCTTGGCAGCGGCGTTTCTGGTGGTTTCTCGACTGATCGTGAACTCGGCCATCGGCCGCGCGTTTCGCGCTATTGAGAGAGACGAACTGGCGGCAAGCATGATGGGCGTGGACGTGGCCAGGTACAAGATGATGGCCTTCCTAATCAGCGTAGGATACGCCTCCATCGGCGGCAGCATGCTGGCCCACTACATGCGCTTCCTCTCCCCCGACGTGGTCGGGTTGTTCGCCTCCTTCAGCATCGTCAGCATCACTGTCGTGGGGGGGATGGGGACGCTATTCGGAGCCTTTCTGGGTGGCGCGCTGCTGAAGGGCATGCCCGAGGCTTTCACCGCGCTGAAGGACTACATGCTGCTTATCAACGGCTTTGCCATACTCGTCATTCTTATTTTCCTGCCGCAGGGCCTGGTCGGAGGCCTGCAAAGCTTGTTGAGGAGGTGGGAGATGTCGAGAGCGCAGCTATCGCCGACCGCCGATGAAGCGGACGATGTGCTGCAGCGTTCACTTGCTCGGCCAACTGAGGGGAAGACGGAAGGGAGGTTGAGTTGAGCGTACCCCCACTACTTGGAATCTCAGAGATCAGCAAATCGTTCGAAGGCCTCTCGGCCGTGAAAGCCGCGTCTTTCGACGTCTACCCGGGGGAGATCTGTGCCATCGTCGGCCCCAATGGGGCGGGTAAGACCACGCTCATCAATCTGATCACGGGCGTATACCCACCAGATCGGGGAAAGATCAATTATTTGGGTCAGGATCTCGTTGGCCTGCAGCCACATCAGGTGATCTCACGCGGAATCGCCCGGACCTTCCAGAACGTCCGAGTGTTCGGCAACATGACGGTTCTGGAGAACACGATGATTGGCTACCACCGACTGGTGACCGTGAACCTGCTCGACGTAGCCCTGTCTCTTCCGAAGGCCAGATCCGAGGAAGGGTCCATCCGCACGAAGGCGCTGCAGATGCTCGAAACCGTCGGATTGGCAGAGAGAGCACGAGAGCACGCCGATTCGCTCCCCCTGGGAATGCAGAAGCTACTGGAACTGGCGCGCTCGCTGATCGGCGAGCCCAGCCTCCTGTTGCTGGATGAGCCTGCCGCGGGCCTCAACGATGCCGAAACCGAGGCGCTCGGCCATATGTTGCGGAAGATCCGCGACGGGGGTATCACCATTCTGCTCATCGAGCACAACATGCCCCTGGTGATGACCATTTCGGATCGAATCGTGGTGCTGGATCACGGAGAGAAGATCGCGGAGGGCACGCCCGGAGAGATCAGGACCAACCCGGCTGTCATCGCCGCTAT
>JAMDCE010000605.1:0-1946 GCA_023489135.1 Chloroflexota bacterium | reverse complement strand
GTCCAGGTGCTGAGGAGGGTCTCCATAGAAGTCAAGACCAACGAGATCGTGGCCGTCATCGGCGCCAACGGCGCGGGAAAGTCGACCTTGCTCAAATCGATATGCGGGCTGGTGAAGCCGCGCGAGGGCAAGGTCTACCTCAATGATAACGATATCACGGGGCGCCCGGCCTACCAGACCGCCCGGTCGGGCATCTGCATGGTTCCCGAAGGCAGACAGATATTCTCATCGCTGAGCGTGATGGATAACCTTATGATGGCCACGAACGCGCGCAAGGGAGGTGAGGCCCGCAAGTCGATCGACAGAGATATCGAGCGTGTCTTCGACCTGTTCCCGATCCTGAAAGAGAGGAGCGCTCAGCGCGGCGGCACGCTGAGCGGCGGGCAGCAGCAGATGCTGGCGATCGGCCGTGGTCTAATGTCGTCGCCCAGCGTTCTCCTGCTCGACGAGCCATCGCTGGGGCTCGCTCCACTGCTGGTGCAGGAAGTCATGAGGGTCATCCAGGAGCTTCGCCAGGCAAATCTGGCCATTCTCCTGGTCGAACAGAACGCCCAGGCAGCCCTCCGCATCGCCGATCGCGGCTACGTCCTCGAGACTGGACGTGTCGCCCTGCAAGGGACAGGCAAGGAATTGCTGGCAAACGAGAGAGTGAAGGATCACTACCTCGGGTCCGCCGCCTTCAGCGTCGGGCGTGCCGAACGCTAACACGCAAGAAGGGAGGTACTACAGAGTAAACTATCACGAAGGGGACTTGCCGCAAGGCGCCGCGCTCGTCGAACCAAGTGGAGGCAAATGGAAGCTCGTCAAATAAATGAACGATCGAAGGGGGTAAAGAAAGTGCGCAACCTGTTGGCGTTTCATCGCTTCCTGGCGACCAAACCTGGCAAGATCGCGGTAACGGCAGCTTCACTGGCTACGATCCTTGCATTAGTGGCAAGCTGCGCGGGTTCACCAGCACCGGAGACTGCGAACAAGGCGACGACGTCAAACGCGACTCCTGCAACCAGCGCCAAGCCCGCTTCCGAGGCAAAACCTTCGTCATCCGAGTCGAAACCGGCTGCATCCGAGCCGAAGCCAGCCGCACCCGCCGCGGCCAAGGAACCCTACAAGGTGGGGCTAGTCACCGCCTTCACCGGGTCACGCGCCGAGACCATGCAGAATGCCGTCAGAGCGGCGCGGTTGACCGTGGACACGGTGAACAACGCTGGAGGAATTGACGGGCACAAGGTTCAGCTTATCGAGTACGATAACGAAGAGGACCCCCAGAAATCCATTCCCGTTATCAAGCGCCTGGTGGAGCAGGACAAGGTCTCCGGCATAATTGGCCCGGGCATCAACGCCGCGATTCAGGCCAGCAAGCCGCTGCTCAAAGACGGCCCGGTCATGTCCGTGATGTCCGCCAGCGGCAAGCCTGAGCCCGACTCCTACGTGTTTCAGACGCCGGTCACGCAGCCGACGCTTCAGCGAATGCTCTTCCAGTACTTCAAAAAGCAAAACTACCCCAAAGTTGCGCTGCTGGCTACTACCGATGCAACCGGCGAGGATTCAGTAAAAAATATTGATGCAATTGCCAAGGAGATTGGCGGTGTCGAGGTAGTTGTGGAGCGCTACAACGCCAGCGACGTGGACGTCACGCCCCAGTTGACCAAGATCCGCAGTGACAAGGACATAAAGGCGCTGGTCATCTGGAGCACGGGCAAACAGGCAGCAACGCCAATCATGAATGCCGCGCAACTGGGACTGGACATACCTATACAGGTCAGCATGGGCAATCACTCCAACAACTTCATCAAGCTGGTGAAGAATTCGCTGCCCAAGACACTGTGGATAGGCACCGAAAGAGGTAGCGCCTGGTACGACCTGCCTGACAACGACCAGATCAAACCCGTAGCCAAAGCGATTGTGATTCGATCCATTCCTTCATTTTCTTGCTATCTGGACCCACG
>JAMDCE010000490.1 GCA_023489135.1 Chloroflexota bacterium | reverse complement strand
GAGGTGGCACGGAACTTGCTTATGGTGGTGGTGCTTGCTTGGTTAGCCAATGCTTATAGATGGCTCCTCACCGCTGTCATACTTGATAGTGGCAGAGGCAGAGCGCTTGAAAAAGAAACCCTTGTTAGCGAGAACGTCGAAAGGCCAGGGGTAAAGGGAGAGAACTGCTTGTGAAAGGAAAACGAGAGGCCGCGAAGGATCGGATACCACCCGGACAGATTGTCACCAGCAAGTTTCCTGTTCTGCATTACGGTAGTGTGCCCCGTTTCGACCAAGCATCCTGGGATTTTCGAATCTTCGGCCTTTCGGCGAAGTCGGTGACACTCTCTTATGCTGAGTTTATGGCTCTGCCGAAGGTGACGGTCACCTCAGACGTTCACTGCGTGACTCATTGGAGCAAGTTGGACAATCTATGGGAAGGCGTTGCCTTTGCAGAAGTGCTTAACTTGGTGTCCCCGCAGCCAAGAGCGAAACATGTCATGATCCATGCTGAGCGCGGTTTCACCACTAACTTAGCGTTAACTGATCTGATAGGCGACGATGTCCTGTTTGCTTTCAGACATAATGGAAATGATCTGACACCGGAGCACGGCTGGCCCCTACGCCTGGTTGTGCCACACCTCTATTTCTGGAAAAGCGCGAAATGGGCTAGAGGGATCGAGTTTATGGAGGCTGACCGGCCTGGATTCTGGGAGAGCAATGGCTACCATATGCACGGGGACCCGTGGAAGGAAGAACGCTACGGATAAACGCCCAGGTTGGCGCAGCACGAAAAACCAGGTGTCAGCGGGGGGCGTCATTTATCGTCGTCGCGGCGATACGATTGAGGTAGCCTTGACCGGGCATAAGCGCGACGGCAACTGGATTTGGACCCTTGCCAAGGGCTTAGTAGAAGCCACGGAAGACCCGGAGACGACGGCGTTGCGAGAAGTTAGGGAAGAGACGGGGCTGCAGGGGCGCATTCTGGAGAAGCTGGGTGAATCGACCTACTGGTTCTTCTCCAGGACAGATAACGCTCGCATTCACAAGACCGTACATTTCTATCTCATGGAATGCGTTGGAGGTAGCACGGAGGATCACGACTGGGAGGCCGACGAAGTGCGGTGGTTTCCCGCTCAGGAAGCCCGCGCGGCACTGACGTACGAAGGCGAAAGGGACATTCTGGCGACGGCCGAGGCAACGCTGAAGGCTAGGGCCTGAGTTAAAATGAGGTGGAGTTGTCCCCCTCAACAGAAAAAAGGAGAAAGCAATGGCTCACGCGACCACTCAGAGAATCGAGGCCAAGGAACTGAGGCCGGCGGACCTAAAGTTGGACGGCATATCTCAGCGCCAAATTGAGGAGCATTACAACACCCTGTACAAGGGGTATGTGAACAAGGTCAACGAGATCTGGGAGAAACTGGAGACTGTCGATCGGTCCACCGCAAACCAGACTTACAGCTCCCTACGTGCGTTGAAGACGGACGAAAGCTTCGCTGTCAACGGCGTGAAATTACATGAGGCTTACTTTGAGAACCTTGGTGGAAAAGGGGGCAAACCAACCGGTAGGATACTGGAGTTGATTGAACGCGATTTTGGGTCCTACGAGGCGTGGGAAGCGGACTTCAAAGCTTCCGGACTTGCAGCGCGAGGCTGGGTCGTGCTCGCCTGCGACGAAGACTTTGGAAAAATGCTCAGGAACTACTCTCAGGATGCACACAACGCTGGCTCCATCTGGAACGCCATTCCTATCTTGGTGCTCGACACCTACGAGCATGCCTATTTCCTCGATTACGGGGTCAAACGAGCCCCCTACATCGATGCGTTCATGAGAAACATCGACTGGCACGTCGTGAACGAACGGGTGCTCAAACTAGGCTGCTAACCGTTGCCGTGGTGTGGTGGGCAGAGACCTGGAAGCAGTGCATAAAGGGGGGAATTAAGGTGCGACCCGGTTCCTGCCCGCCACCGCCAGAGTCTCGATCTGTTCCGAAAAAGCGCTACCCGGGCTGATCCATATCTTCTAGCTCTAGACTGTGATCAGTTTGTCAACCTCCACAGCCGGCCGGATCTTTAGCACCGGTACACCGGCCAATCGCGAGACTCTCTCGGCAACGCTGCCGTGGAGCAGTCTATTAAGCCCAGAACGACCGTGGGTGGACATCACGATTCCAGTGATGCCTCGAGACTCCGCCTGCTCAGCGATCCGGCGGGCTGGATCGCCGAAATCCACCACACATTCGACCTCCACGCCTTTCGATCTCAGCTTCACCGCGATCTGGTGTAAATAGATCTCGGCCGCCTCTCTGGCTGTGCTTAGCCCTTCGACCCTCACAAACTCACTCAGGGTACTCTCGACCCGGTCGTCGATCACCTCCAAGAGAACCACTTTCGAGTCGTGATCGAGGGCTAAGGTCTCCACGTGGCGCAGTATCGCCTCTGAAAACTCCGAACCATCCAACGGAACCAGTATTCTGTCGTACATATTCTCCTCCTCGATTCTCGGGGAGTCCGGCTTGGATTTGGCGTCATCCATTCTCCTGTTACCTCCGGTGGCACCAGGCTCGCGGTGTACCATCGCTCAAACCCTCTCAAACAAACCAGGTGAGCCCATCCGCAAAGGAAACCCTCTTTTTTTCTATGTTATCACGGCCCGGCTCGTTTGTCAAGATATGATAGTTGAAATAGTGTGCGCTCATCCTCTCTAAATTGAATCGTGGCTACCGATCTGGCACGCGTTCCCAGCCTTCAACAGCCGAGCGCCGGTATCCAGCATTCGCACAAGTGTGACGCACCGCGGCTGGGCAACGTCAAAAGGGCCAACCTCAGATTGGGCAGTGGCAAGGAAACGACCGTGTGGAAGCGGAAGCGCCGGCAAAGCGAACCTAGGTTCGATGAACCTACGCTGGAGTCGGGACGGAGCAAGATTAATCGGAGGAGGCCGGTGGCGTTAGGTGGGATGGATGAAATACGTACACTGACTGGTGTGGTCGAGGAGGCACTCTTTGCGTTCTACGGGCATTTGCAGAAGCAAGGAGAGAAACCGACTATCGATGTCGCAGAGGGCCCTATGTGCTTTGGCGACGCGGTAATAAGGACAGTTGTGCTCGTAAAGAAGGTAGCCTTCTTCTGTCTTTTCCCAAGCGGCATAGCATCCGGTTTCGTTCAGAATTCGCGTGATTTCTTCGAGTTTCCCCCGAGTATCTTTGCCGGCCATTCGATGAGCATATCTTTCGGCCAGCATATCAGCCGCCCGGTGGCACATCGTCTCAATCTGAGTGGTTCCCCCCTGTTCCTTGATTCCTTCTAACAGGAGTTCTGCTAGAACGTGATAGTTCTTAGGGAAGAGCTCTTGGGCTTCCTCGGTGAGGGTGTAGACCAGCATTGGACGGCCAGGACCTCTCCGAGTCGTACTTCGGCTGACGAGGCCGTCACGTTCTAGAACAACCAGGTGAAGGCGTACGGCCATCGGCGTCATCTCCAGGGATCTGGAGAAATCCTCAACCGTTGCTTTGCCTTTTCTCTTTAGTATTTGCAGTATTTCCCATCGTGTAGGCTGCATTCCAGATTCAGCCACGCCGCTCCCTTTGTCTACGATGGGGACCAAGTCAATTATCTGCCCCCACTATTCGCTGCAATCTTATGTACAATTTTACCACACGGTCGAACAAACGTAAAGTTAGCATAATTTCAATATGGATGACTAAAGAATCTCAAACACTTGGCATAGTTCTTGCTCTTGTCCGGTCTTGTTGTGAACCACGAGCACCGTGGTGGCCAGAAATTCTTTCCCTGAGGCAGAGCGTGTTTGAGAAAGCGACCGAACGCAGCCCAATCAACGAGAATAGCTTTCCACTGGGTTTTTCTGGCATAATGACGGCATCTGGGGTCGGTGTCGCCGCGGAAAGCGAGGGAGAGTGACCGTATGACAGCCGAAGAAGCAGAGATCACCAGTCCGGGCTTCTATTTCAACCACAGGACGAGCGAACTCGTCGAGTTTCATCCTGGCGATAAGTTTCCCTACGATCCCGGGAAATGGGAATTCATCGGCACCTCGGAGGAGTTCACTCCCAGCGACGCTGTGGCCGCTCTCTTAGATCGATACCCAGAGGTGAACGTGGAGCTCAAGGCCTGCGCCGAACCACCGATCCCCGGTCACGAGGTCTACATCCACGGGATTCACGGACGCCCAAGAGGGACCAAAGACGCTGGCAAGCAGAACCAATAAGCAGTACCGCAATCAAGGTCAGGAGAGTGCGCCAGGTGGCAAAAACGCAACACGAATCCAGAGTGGAGAGGGACCCACTGGGGCAGAAGGAAGTTCCGGCGGAAGCCTACTACGGCATTCAAACCCTACGCGCCGTTGAGAATTTTCCCATCAGCGGATTGCGTCTCCATCCGGCCATGGTCAACTCGACGCTACTGGTGAAGAAAGCAGCCGCGCTGGCCAATATCGCGACTCATCGGCTGGATGAGAGAATTGGCAAAGCCATAGTTCAGGCGGCCGACGAAGTGCTGGAGACTGGCTTGCTGGATCAATTCGTCGTCGACGTCTTTCAGGCCGGCGCGGGCACTTCCCACAATATGAACGTGAATGAAGTCATCGCTAATCGGGCTATCGAAGTACTGGGAGGAAGGAAAGGAGATTACACCGTAGTCCACCCTAACGATCACGTGAATATGGCTCAGTCCACCAACGACGTTTTCCCGACAGCGATGCGTTTGGCCGCCCTAACCCTGGTGGCTGAGCTGAGCGCAAATCTTCGCTGCCTTGAAGAAGCGTTTCGAAAGAAATCCAGAGAGTTCAACGATGTAATAAAACCAGGTCGCACTCATCTGCAGGATGCGGTGCCAATGACCCTGGGACAAGAGATGGGTGGGTATGCCGACTCCATCCTCAGAGCCGATCAAAGAATCGCCCAAGCCGCCGACTACTTGACTGAGCTTAATATTGGGGCTACGGCTGTGGGTACGGGTCTCAATGCTGAACCCAGCTACAGCAGACGCGTGGTCGAGGAGCTGCGGTTTCTGACCGGCTTCAATCTGCGAGAAGGTCAGAATCTCGTGCAGCTGACCCAAAGTATGGCCGATTTCGTGGCGCTCTCCGGAGCGCTGAAGGCGCTGGCCGTGGATCTGAGCAAGATCGCTAGCGATCTGCGGCTTCTCAGTTCGGGACCTCGGACGGGCATTGCCGAGATCGGCCTGCCGGCTGTTCAACCAGGATCGTCAATCATGCCCGGAAAGGTGAATCCGGTGATGCCGGAAATGCTCAATATGGTCTGTTTTCAGGTGATAGGGTGTGATTGTGCCGTAACCGTCGCCTCCGAAGCGGGCCAACTTGAACTCAACGTGATGATGCCAGTCATCGCCTTCAATCTGCATTTTTCTCTAGAGATCCTTTCCAACGCTGTTCGAGCGTTTGAAGAGAGGTGCGTCAGAGGCATAACAGCGAACAAAGAGAGATGCCTTGAACTGGCCGAACGAAGCCTCGGTGTGGCGACAGCGTTGAGCCCGTACCTCGGGTACGAAGTCGCCGCGTCCCTGGCAAAAGAAGCTTTGGCGACAGGACGCTCAATTCGCGAGGTTGTCCTGGAGAAACGACTGCTGACAGAGGAGAAG
>JAMDCE010000094.1 GCA_023489135.1 Chloroflexota bacterium | reverse complement strand
GGGATCATGGCTAAAGGAGACAGCACGATCGTTAGGGCCAGGAAAAGTGGTAAACATCGAAGCATTTTCACACCTCTGTCTTTCTGGAATCAAGTGAAAGCTAACAGGTGATTGCAACATCGCCTCGCATGTGCTGCAGTAATTGTGCCAGTGCAAAGACCCACGTGGAATGGTATCTAAATTGCAGAGCACGATTGCGATAGCAGGGAAGTCGTTTCATCTGGTCTGATCTCTGCTCAATGGAAGGAGGAACCCTGCCAATGTCGGCGATCAAGCATTTAGCTCGCCCCGTGGCTGTTCTGGCGCTCTTGTCTCTTGCGATACCTTTCTCGTCCGCCGCACCAATTCTTGCAGAGCCAGTCATTAGCACCATGATGGTTGGAAGTAGCCCGCGAGACGTAGCGACGAACCCGATTACCAATCGTATCTACGTGGCAAATGCAAGCAGCAACGACGTATCGGTTATCGACGGGAATACTCACGTCGTTGTGGCTACGATTCCAATAAGCAGTGAAACATTCGGATTTGAGGTCAACCCACCGTTCGGCGTGGCGCTTAACCCGACTACCAACCGCATCTACGTGGCGGTCAGGAACAGCAACAGTATCTCGGTAATAGATGGGGATACTAACACCGTCGTGTCAACCATCCCGGTTGACGGCAGCCCGATAAGTGTGGCGGTGAACCCGACGACCAACCGCGTATATGCGATTAATGAATACAGCGATACCATCTCTGTAATCGACGGAAGCACTAACACCGTCGTGGCTACTGTTGCTGTAGGTGACGGCGCAACGCACCTGGCAGTTAACTCTACGACCAACCACATTTATCTGGCAAATAACAACACTAACGCCGTCTCGGTGATGGACGGGGACACGAACACGATCTTGGCTGAAGTCCCGGTTGGCGAAGGGGCGCTGCACCTGGCAGTGAACCACACTACCAATCGCATCTATGTGACAAATAACGGCAGCGACACCGTCTCGGTGATGGATGGAAACACCCGAACCGTCGTGGCTACCATTCCAGTAGGCCGTAGTCCCGTCGGCGTGGCTGTGAACCCGACGACTAACCGCGTCTATGCGGCGAACGACGAGGACGGCGGCGTCTCGGTGATTGATGGGAATACCAACACCGTGATGACTACCATCCCGGTTGTCGGCCCGCTGGACCTCGCGGTGAACCCGACCACCAACCGCATCTATGTCACAAATGATATTGGCAATATCGTCACGTCGATTGAAGATGTTGTCGGTCCTTCTTCCCCGCCGTCGCTGCCACGTGCGGGGGGCATGCCGATCGAGGATATTGGACTCATTGGCCTGGTCCTCACCGCCCTCGGCGTGATAATCCGTCGTCTGAGCGCAGGGCGTAGTCTTTACGTGGTTAGCCTGTGCTTCCTTCTCGCAATAATAGGAACCTCTGTTGTGATAGCAGGCGATCGCTCGGCGGGCGCTAATGCCATCGACCCCGCCCCATACAAGAAGATAGCCCTCACTTTTGACGATGGCTACAATTCAAGGAACGTCAATCTTATCCTCGACACCCTGGAAAACGAGGGCGTTCGCGCGACCTTCTTCCCTGTGGGGGTCTGGGTTCAGCGCGACCCGGCTACCTTCCGTCGCATCGCGGCCAGCCACGAGGTCGGTGATCACACGTTCTCTCATCCCTTATTGACACGCCTCTCCGATGCTGCGATACGCCGTGAGATTCTCGATGGTGTGAAATCTCCCCTGTTTCGGCCCCCTTATGGCGCTCTGGACGATCGGGTGCGGGCCATTGTCAGAGAGTTAGGGCTTCGCGTCGTCCTATGGAATGTGGACTCTCGCGACTGGACCGGGATCTCGCCGGAACTGGTGACGAGCAACGTCGTGAGGAATGCCGGCGATGGTAAGATTGTCATCATGCATATGGGGAACTGGAACACCGTCAGAGCGTTGCCCCGAATCATCGCGCAGTTGCGTGCTGAGGGATTCGCCTTCGTCACCGTTTCCGAACTGGGAAGGGGTGGTGGAGCCCCGTAATTGTTACTCACGAGGGGGCGAACAACATTTCAAGATCTATGGCTGCTTGTCCGCAACACTCTTCACCGTCAAGTTCACCCTTCCCTGCCATCTATCTCCTGGATTCAGAACGACGAGGCCGGTGTCAGATCGGTGGGCGGCGAGGTTGATGGCGTCGGTGACGCAACTGTAGGGCTCGAAAGAGACCGTCGAGCGGTCGGAGGGTGCCAGGACGACTAATTCTGGGAACTCGGGACCGAACTGTTCGATTACCTCGACGTGCGCGTATGGGTCGATAAGTCGGCACGTAGCCTGTCCTGCCTCCCGTGTCAGGTCGGTGTAGGAGTCATCCAAATAAATACCGTCCAGCTGCCGCGGCTTGCGGAAATCGAGGTCCGGCGGCACGGGTTCCTGGCTTCCCGTGGGCAGCTTCTCGGCACTGAGCTGCCATATCCGTCTCGCCGGCACGGAAATCAGGCATTGCGCACAGCGCACTTGACAATCATCAGAAATCGTGAATAATAGGTAGTATACGACACGTCGTATACTACAGATATGGAACCCGAAACGAACTGGCAACAGGAGTGCCGGCAGCCACTGCCATAGTGTGCGACGTGGGTTTCCAGCGGCGATTCAAACTGGCTTCGAACTGGCGATAAGCCAGCGATCAGGGGAGTGGGATATGAGACCTTTGGGCCGAGCCTTGCGCCATATGACGAAGTACTGGCCTCTTGCGCTAGGCGCCTTTTTCAGCATGCTTCTCGTCTCGGTAGCAAACCTGGTTTCGCCGCAGCTGATCCGCAGGGTGATCGACGAAGGCATTATGGTCGGGAATCTGAGTGCGATCTTGGTGATGGCGGCTGGACTACTTGGCGTGGCGCTCGTTCGTGGCTTGTTCAGCTTCGCCCAGGGGTATCTGTCCGAGAAGGCTTCGCAGGGCGCCGCCTACGATATGCGGAACGAGATCTATGGTAAGCTCCAGACCCTCAGTTTCAGCTTCCACGACCAGGCACAGACAGGACAGCTAATGACCAGGGTCACAAGCGACGTCGAAATGGTGCGCATGTTCACCGGCCAGGGGTTCCTACAGCTCCTGGGCGCCCTTTTCATGTTCTTGGGAGCCGCGGCCGTCCTCATCTTGATGAACTGGCGGCTAGCGCTTATCACTCTTGCCATCTTGCCATTGATCTTCGTCTCCTTCGCCGCCTTTATCAGGAGGGCACAACCACTCTTCGCTAATGTGCAGGCCCGACTCGGTGCTTTGAACACGGTTCTTCAAGAGAACCTGGCGGGCGTCCGCGTCGTCAAGGCCTTTGTCCGAGAGGCCTACGAGGCCGATCGCTACGCCCGGGCTAACGATGAGTTGCTTGATGTCAACCTTCAGGTCGTGCGGGTCTTTAGCAGCGCCTTCCCTGTCATATTCTTCATCGCCAGCCTGGGCACTGTCGCCGTCGTCTGGTACGGCGGAAATCAGGTCATCGGGGGTGAGTTGAGCCTGGGCGAGTTGGTGGCGTTCAACACCTACCTGGGCTTGTTGATGTTTCCGGCGTTTATACTTGGCATGGTCACGGCTCTCGTGGCTCGGGCGGCCGCATCGGCCAAACGCATTTTTGAGATCATCGATGCTGAGAACGACGTCACCGACAGGCCGGGCGCGATGCCGCTGCCTCCAGTGGAAGGGCGAGTGGCCTTCGAGAACGTCAGCTTCCGCTACGTCGGCGCCGAGCGGAACGTGCTCGAGCACGCCAGCTTCGTCGCCGAGCCGGGCCAGACAGTTGCCATCGTCGGCACGACAGGAGCTGGCAAGAGCACGATTATCAATCTGATCCCACGTTTCTACGACGTCACTGGCGGACGGCTCACCATCGATGGGCACGACGTACGTGACGTGACCATCAGCAGCCTCCGTTGCCAAATCGGCATCGTTCTTCAGGATACGCTCCTGTTCTCAGGAACGATTCGGGAAAACATCGCCTATGGCGCGCCGGACGCATCGCTGGACGAGATCGTGAAAGTGGCCCAGCTTGCCCACGCTCACGATTTCATTCTCGAACAGCCTGAAGGGTATAACACTAAAATCGGCGAGGGAGGCGTTGGCCTTAGCGGGGGACAAATGCAGCGCATCGCAATTGCCCGTGCGTTGCTACTTGTCCCGCAGATACTGATACTGGACGACAGCACTTCGTCGGTCGACGCCGAGACCGAGTACCAGATTCAGCACTCACTGGCCAACCTCATGGGGTCCCGGACAACCTTCATTATAGCCCAGCGCATCAGCACTGTCCGGAACGCGGACCTTATCCTGGTGCTAGACAATGCGCGGACCGTTGCCCAAGGCACTCACGAGGAGTTACTGGCGACCAGCGCGCTATATGGCGAGATTGTAGCTTCGCAACTTTATGATGACGTGCTGGCCTTTGCCGACGCCGAAAAGACGGAGGACTGAGCATGTTTCGAGGAGGCCCATTTCACAATATGGGAGCTTTGCCCGAGGGCAGGGCACACAATTCAGGGGCCGTTGCGCGCCGTCTATTCGGCTACGCCTTGCCTTTCTGGCGCCGGCTATTGATCCTTCTTGTGCTAACGCTTGTCGTCGCCGCCACGAGCGCCCTTGGGCCATTCTTCATCGGCCTGGCCATCGACAATTTCATCGCCAACGGCCAGGCGGCTGGTCTCACAATGATGGTGGCAGCGCTTCTAGGAGTATATATTGCTGGCCTCGTCGCACGGATCTTCCAGACGTTATTGCTTGGCTGGATCGCCCAGATGACGCTGGCGCGGATCCGCCTCTTGATCTTTGAGGCAGTTCAGCGCCAGTCACTCCGCTTCTTTGACAGGCACGAGGCAGGCGATCTAATGTCGCGACTGGTGAACGACGTGGAAGCGATAAGCGTTCTACTGGGACAGGGGCTAGTGCAGGCGCTGGGTGGGCTTTTCGGATTAGTGGGAATGCTGGTAGCTATGCTTGCACTAAACCTCGAGCTGGCGTTGGCAAGCTTTCTCGTTATTCCCGCTATGTTCTTCACTACCAGCTTCTTCTCAAACTGGGCCCGTCGAGCCTTTCGGAAAACCCGCACCACGATTGGGGATGTGTCGGCTAACCTGCAGGAGGATATCGCGGGCGTAAAGGTGGCCCAGGCCTTCAGTCGGACGGACTTGAACCGGGCACGCTTCGCCGAGCGGAATGCCGCGAATCGGGATGCTAACGTCGGCGCGAACGCCGTCACCTCAGCCCTCTTCCCTGCGATGGACGTGCTCAGTACGATCGCGATCGGAATCGTGGCAGGCTTTGGCGGTTATCTCGCCATTCAAGGGCAGACAACTGTCGGAGTGGTGGTGGCATTTCTCGCCTACGTCCAGCAGTTCTTCCAGCCGATACAGCAGTTGGGCATGCTCTACACCCAGGCGCAGTCAGCCCTGGCGGCAGGCGAGCGCATCTTTGACCTGATCGACACACCGGTCGACCTGACGGACGCGCCGGATGCGAAGCTTCTTGGCCCAATCGACGGAAGGGTCGAGTTCGTGGATGTCGAGTTCGCCTACGATCCTGCCAACCCTGTCCTCGACGGCGTTAGCTTCGTGGCTGAGCCAGGAC
>JAMDCE010000365.1:5082-5609 GCA_023489135.1 Chloroflexota bacterium | reverse complement strand
AAAACTTCTGCAGTCGACCCGCCGCCGAGGGAATGGACAGGGTCACCGGAGACTACATGGGAATGTTGGCCACCATTCTCAATGGTCTGGCCCTTCAGGACGGGCTGGAGAAACAGGGAATTGACACTCGCGTTCAGACGGCCATTGAAATGCCCGCGGTGGCCGAGCCATTTATCCGGCGCCGGGCCATTCGCCACATGGAGAAGGGGCGAGTCGTCATTCTTGCTGCGGGCACGGGAAATCCCTACTTCAGCACTGATACGACGGCCGCGCTACGTTCGATGGAGGTCGGTGCCGAGGTTCTGCTGATGGGCAAGAACAAGGTCGATGGGGTCTACGATGACGATCCCAAGTTGCGACCAGAGGCTAAGAAATTCGAACAGCTCGACTATATGGAGGCGGTCAAGCTCGGTTTGAGGGTGATGGACACGGCCGCCCTGGCGCTGTGCATGGAGAACAAGCTGCCCATAATTGTCTTCGGAATCCAGGAGCCTGGCAGCATCGAAAGGATCGTCCTTTTTCAAGGC
>JAMDCE010000365.1:0-5047 GCA_023489135.1 Chloroflexota bacterium | reverse complement strand
AAGAAAGATGACCAAGGCCGTGGAGGCCTTGAAAAAGGACCTGTCTGGCATTCGGACTGGACGGGCCTCTCCGGCCCTGATCGAACGCCTACCCATCGAATACTACGGCGCTACGACGCCACTAAACCAGCTTGCCGGGATTTCTGCGCCTGAGCCGCGGTTACTGGTGGTGCAGCCCTGGGACCGAAGTGCGATGGGAGCAATTGAAAAGGGCATTTTGAAATCCGAACTGGGCTTGAATCCCACCAATGACGGGAAAGTGATCCGTTTGGCCATTCCAACTCTGACTGAAGAACGGCGCCGGGAGTTGGTGAAGTTTGTGAAGGGCAAGGTGGAAGAGGGAAAGGTGGCCATTAGAAATCTCCGACGAGAGGCCGTGGCCGACCTGAAGGATCTCAAACAGGAGAAGATGATCTCTGAGGACGACGAGCGGCGGGCCGACGAGAAGGCGCAGGAACTGACCGATCGCTTTATCAAGCAAATGGACGCCGTCGGCGCAGCGAAAGAGGCCGAGATCCTCGAGGTATAGTGTGACCCCGAAGGAGAAAACGGCTGGCGCAAATGGAAGGAACGCTTACCCTGGGAAAGGCCGCGCCATTGGCGGAAGAAGGAAAGATCCAGCCGCTGCCACGTCACGTGGCGATCATCATGGACGGTAATGGACGCTGGGCCAGAAAGCGGGGATTGCCGCGTTTGGCCGGGCACCGCGCTGGAACCAAGAACATCCGGCGCATTGTCGAGGCCTGCCTGGATCACGGCATCGAATTTCTCACCATCTACGCCTTCTCCACCGAGAACTGGTCGCGTCCCCAGGCTGAGGTGCGCGGTCTCATGACTATCCTCGGTCAAGTTATCCATCGAGAAGTGGCGCTTCTGCATAAGAACGGAGTGCAACTTCGACACGTTGGTACGTGGGAAGGCGTGGCGAAGAAGCTGAGAAAGGCCATTGAGGATTCCGTCGAGCTAACCAAGAACGATAATCGCATGGTCCTTAACGTCGCTTTCAACTACGGGGGAAGGGCCGAGATCATCCACGCCGTTCAGAGAATGATGGCCGACGGCGT
The DNA here is from genome assembly GCA_023489135.1 of Chloroflexota bacterium. The sequence goes on along the minus strand of JAMDCE010000365.1, from coordinate 3,983 downwards.
CTCCCCGAGCGACGTTACGGAAGAGCGGATGGGTTCCTACCTGTACACCAGCGGCACGCCAGATCCCGACCTCATCATTCGCACCGCGGGTGAGTGGCGCCTCAGTAACTTCCTCATTTGGCAAGCGGCCTACAGCGAGTACTGGTCTACTCCTACCTTCTGGCCGGACTTTGGCAAAGAGGAGTTCAGCCGGGCCCTTCTAGATTACAGCCAGCGGCATCGGAGATTTGGCAAGCTGGCCGAAGAGTAGCTGGTTCTACCGGCGCGGCCCGGCGATCCGGCCTTTCCCCTCTCCGAAGTCGAGCCAGTTTTCCGCTTCAAGCTTGGAGAGATCTGCGTGATTCCGACGCGAATTCTTGGCGGAGCCCTCGTCGTCATCGCCATTCTCCTGGTGGTCTTTATCGGGGAGCCATGGTATTCCATCGCCATAACCATCTGGGGCGCTGGCGCTCTTTATGAGCTTTACACCATGTTCGCGCACGGCGGCTTCCGCCCGGAGTCTTTCGCCGGCATCGGGATCCTTGTCCTGATCATGGCCGCGGCCTTTTTTCGAGCCACGCCGGCCATTACTGAAGCCCTGGTGGTGGCCGCGGTTGTCGTGCCTTTGGTCTGTGTTCTCATCCGGCGGGATCGTACCGTCGCTCTAGGCAGCTGGGCTCTCACCGTCGCCGGAGTGCTGTACATCGGCTGGTTGATAAGGTACTTCGTTCTGCTGCGGCAGATTCCCGAGGTTTCGACTGGCTCCGGGCTCCTGTTACTAGGCAACTTCCTGCCTGACTCGTTGATCTCGCGGGGACTCGCCTGGGTGCTGGTCGTGTTCTTCGCCACCTGGCTCACCGATGTGGGAGCCTTTGTTGTGGGATCGGCCATCGGGCGCCATAAAATGGCACCTCTCATCAGCCCCAACAAGACCTGGGAAGGGGCGCTGGGTGGACTCCTTCTGGGAACGGTGACGACGGTAGTTTTCGCGTCGATTTTGCGGCCAGGAACACCCTACTGGCACCTGGTGGCTCTCGGACTGCTGGTAGCGGTAGCGGCGCAGATCGGCGATTTGGCGGAATCTCTGCTGAAGCGCCAAACCCAGGTGAAGGATACCAGCCAGATTATTCCCGGTCACGGGGGCCTCCTGGACCGGTTGGACAGCCTGCTATTCACCGTGGTGGTGGTCTACTATTTCGTGACGTGGGCCTCGATTTAGGGGTTAAGGGTTACGGGTTAGGGGTTACGGACTCAACCGCGGGCAGGTACGGACTGAATACATACGGTGCGATGGAAGGAACGAGCGGGGGACAAGCCCCCGCGCTACATCCACTGGGCCGTAGCGCGGGGGCTTGTCCCCCGCCAACTGGTCCTGTATGGACGCGCTAGACGAAGAATCTCGGAGTTTGTAGAGACGCAGCATGGAGGCTGTTGCAGAACTCCACGACCGTGAGATTTGTCCCCACTTCAGGGCAGAAATGGCGGCAAAGGTGCTACCCCCAGCCGTGAAAAGGCACGCAGAAGGGAACTTCGCCCCACTTTGGCGATTCGGGTCTCACTTATGCAACAAGCTCCATGCTGCGTCTCTACATTGTGGGATAACTGAATGAAAAAGATTGCCATTCTTGGCAGTACAGGCTCCATAGGTACGCAGACGCTGGAAGTCATTGCGTCGGAGCCGCAACGCCTGGAGGTTTTTGGACTGGCGGCCGGCCGGAACGTAGAGCTGCTCAACCAGCAGATTCGTCAGTTTAGCCCTCAGGTGGTCTGCATTGGTGATCGAGCCCTGGTTGGCCTAATCCAGCATCCTCGAGTGCTGGTTGGTGAGGAGGGAATGACGACGCTGGCCACCACCGAGGAAGTGGATCTTGTCGTCGTCGCCACGTCAGGCCACGGAGGCCTGGCACCCACAGTAGCAGCGATCACGGTGGGCAAGGAGATCGCTCTCGCCAACAAAGAAGTCCTGGTCATGGCCGGCGAACTGGTAATGAAGCTGGCCAGAGAGCACGGGGTGCTGATTCGGCCCATCGACAGCGAGCATAGCGCCCTGTGGCAGTGTCTTCGTGGCGAGCCAGGCCTGGAGGCGGTGAACCGGTTGGTGCTCACCGCTTCGGGCGGACCATTCAGTGGCTACAGTTATGAAGAATTGAAGCGGGTGACCGTGGCCGGGGCCTTGAGCCATCCGACCTGGCGCATGGGCAAGAAGATCACTGTGGATTCGGCCACTTTGATGAACAAGGGCCTGGAGGTGATCGAGGCTCACCATCTTTTCGGCGCGGCTTTCGACCAGATCGACGTCTTGATCCACCCGGAGAGCATCGTTCACTCGCTGGTCGAGTTTACCGACCACAGCTTCAAGGCTCAGCTCAGCGCCCCAGACATGCGAATGCCCATCCTGTACGCCCTGGCTTACCCGGAGCGTCTTCCAGCCAGCTTCTCGACTCTGGATCTGGCCCAGGTGGGGTCTCTCAGCTTTGCGCGGCCGGATTTGCAGCGGTTTCCCTGCCTGCGCCTTGCCTATGAGGCTGGCCGGCAGGGGGGTACTTATCCAGCCGTTCTGAGCGCCGCGGACGAGGAGGCGGTAGACTTGTTCCTGAAGGGGCAGATCAGTTTTCTGGATATAGCGCGAGTGATCGAGGAGGCGCTGGAACAGCACCGGCCCTGTTCGGTCGTGGATCTCGAGGTGGTGCGCGCCGCCGACGCCTGGGCGCATACTAAAGTGAGGGAGCTAGCTCAACGACGAGCTGGCCCATCATAGACGAAGGTTTCGCCCGGCTTGAGGACGGCCGGTTTCACCAGCGGTCCCTCTGTGGTGGACATGTTCTCCAGCAGAGTGACAAACTGCTTAACTTCCGGGCAATCTGGATCGAGGTGGCGCATAGGAATGGCGTATTCCAGGCCCAGCCATTGGGCCGCCAGGGCGGCCTCGTAGGGCGATAACTCACCGGAGACGATGCGAACGCCGTTGGGTAAGAGACCAACTCCAGGACCTGGCGGCGCCACGTGGATAAGCCCGATATTGGGACGGTATAGACTTCCCAGCAGCTTGATATCGCTGAAAAGGGCCGTGTCCCCCGTATGGTAGATGCGGACTCCGGGGTCCGCGTTGATGATGTAACCCAAAGGCATCCCGGAGACGAAGGACCCATCGGCTCGATGAATTGACGACCAGTGCCTGGTCTCCACGGGCCTTATAGTAATGCCAAAGGCCTCCAGGGTCAGGCCTGCTAGAACTCCTACCACCTGCTTTGAGGGAATCCCTTCTTCGTGGAGGCGGGTCTTGACATCAGCGCCGCAGATCACGGGCGCTTCGAAGATCCTGGCAATCTCAGCCGTATCTCCAAAGTGGTCGCGCCCACCGTGAGTCACCAGGATGAGATCCACCCGCTTCAAGTCGTCAACCTTTAGGGGGCTAACGGGGTTATCGTTGAGGCAGGGATCAATGAGGATGCGAAGCCCCTTACTGTTGACAATCTCGAAGGCCGATATGCCAAAGAATCTTATCCTCGTCGCCACCGCCTGGTCTCCCTCCTAGATTGATCCCTTCTGCGTTGTCCGAATTCATCATACTCGCTTGTGCCAAGGGCGTCAAGGATTTCACCCTTCACGGCTCTTATGACGTTGACCAAACCTGGAAAATGCCATCCTCACTGACGGAACGCCAAGGGTTCTGACGAACTCTAACCTATTGATCGGGTAACTGTCGGGGCGGTTGGCGAACCGCCCGCCTCGCTGTGCTCAGAGCGAATCTCACGGCATCCGTTCCCTAGGGAAGTTGAGGGAGGCAGAGAAGGCACACAAAAGAGTGGACTTACAAGAGCGTCACCAAGCCGCGGCCTCGCTAGCCTCCTTGCTGACTTTGGTCGTGGCCTCCAGGGTGAGATCGGGCTGTTGCAGGCTCAAATCATCTCGTTCCTTCTGTAGCTTCACCCTTCCCTCGGCGAGGGCTTTCGCCTGGGCCTCGGCGGTGTTGAATAGACTGGTAAGATCGTTGACCAGCTTCT
>JAMDCE010000524.1:2262-5613 GCA_023489135.1 Chloroflexota bacterium | reverse complement strand
GTTCGTCAGAGTGAAGGGAATAGCGATGCCTAGATGGTTGGCGCCAAGCCGGACGACCGATGAAAGGCTGGAAGATAAGGGAAACGTGAAGAGATCACCAACCGTAGACGCAGGTCCAGAACGCCCTGGGAGCAAGCGATCGCGGTCACTCCGGCACGCCAGAGAGCAGCATGTTCTTTCTGGAATCGATTCGGTCTTAGAGCAGGCCAGGCTCTCGGACCAGCTCGAAGAACGGCAAGTGGAAGATCATGAGCATTCTGAGTTGATGACCTCCCTGCTCCGGGAGTTACTGACGCCAATCGGCCTCATCAAAGGCTACGTCTCGCTCTTGCGCATGAAAGACGTGGATCTGGACGGCGAGACCGTGAACCGGTACCTCACCGTTATCGGCGAGGAAATCGAACACCTAACCGGCGTAGTCGAGCACCTGTTAAGCCTCCATCGAACTTCCGCCGAGACTTCCACCTCCAAAAGAAAGCAATAGAACTCGGTGATCCGGGCCGGATTCGTTCCGCGTGACGACTTTGACAACCAAAAGGAATGCGGCTAAAATACTATTGCCACGGCGACCTTCAGTCAGGTGACCGCGGCGAAATCGCGTATAGCCGTGACTCACCGGAGGAATCATTGCGGTCCAGGTATGACGTGGTAATAGTGGGGGCTGGGCCAGCCGGCATCTTCGCCGCCCTGGAACTGGCCAAGAAGGATGGCTTGCGCATCCTGCAGTTGGAGAAGGGCAAGAGCCTGGAGGAGCGTCCCTGCGCCGCCAATCTACAGGATCTGGCCCCAGGAACCTGCGCTCCCCGTGGCGAGGTCAGCGGCTGGGGTGGTGCCGGCGCCTTTTCTGATGGCAAGCTCACTCTCTCCTCTGAAATCGGGGGACGACTGGGCGAGTACCTTCCGACCGAGGAAGTGGAAAGGGTCATCCGCTGCGTCGACGATGTTTATCTCAAGTTCGGCGCCTCCGAGCAAGTCTGGGGAACCAGCGACGAGATAGACCAACTTCGTCGGCGAGCCTCCCAGGCTGACTTGCGCTTGGTGCCTTTCAAAGTAAGGCACCTGGGGACAGAACGCTGCTTTGAGATCTTGCAGCGCATGCACGCCCACCTTACGCCTCAGATAGATATCGTCACCCGAACGGCCGCCGCCGAGTTGCTGGTATCTGGCGGGAGAGTCCACGGCGTGCGCACCAACACCGGGGACGAGGTCGAGGCTGACTATGTCATCGTAGCTCCGGGGCGGGAAGGGTCCGACTGGCTCAACCGCGAAGCGCACCACCTGGGCATCTCTCTGGAGAATAATCCCGTCGACGTGGGAGTCCGGGTAGAGGTGCCGGCGGTGGTATTGGCCGAGCTAACCGACGTCCTTTACGAAGCCAAGCTAGAGTTCTTCTCCAGATCCTTCGACGACCGCATCCGGACGTTCTGCGTCTGCCCCCACGGAGAAGTAACCACAGAGTACACCGCTGGCCCCGATCCTCTCATCACGGTTAATGGCCACAGCTACGCGGACAAGAAGACCGACAACAGCAATTTTGCCCTACTGGTCTCCACCAATTTCTCCAAGCCGTTCCACGAACCTATCGCCTATGGACGGCATCTGGCTCGTCTGGCTAATTTCCTGAGCGGTGGGGTAATGGTGCAGCGACTGGGAGATCTTCTGGCCGGCCGCCGGTCTACGCCGGAGCGAATCGCCCGTAACATCATGGAGCCAACCCTCAAAGGGGCCGCTCCGGGCGACCTTAGTTTCGTCCTGCCCTACCGATACCTGAAAGATATTATCGAGATGCTGGAAGCGTTGGACAAATTGGCTCCCGGCGTCAACTCACGCCACACCTTGCTTTACGGAGTGGAGGTAAAGTTCTACTCTTCGCGCGTGCCCCTAACGCAGAGTCTAGAATCGACTGATGTGGCCAACCTCTTCGCCATTGGCGACGGCGCTGGCGTCACACGTGGCTTGATCCAGTCTTCGGCTTCAGGCGTAGTCGCGGCTCGGGAGATTCTACGACGCCTTGATCCCGTAAACAACTGGTAGTATGTCCCCCGGCGGGAAGAGCGACAATGCAGAGAGCGTCCCATCACGAAAAGCTTCACCGCTACGAGCGCATCGTCACCCTTCTGACGCTGATGCTCATCGGCCTCGGCCTCTTGCTCTTCATTGATCCAGCGCCGGTGGCGCTGTCGCTTCCCTTCTGGAGTGGATCTCCGCTGTTTCCGGTAGGCTGGTTCATCGCCGCCGCCCTTGTCCTGATCGCCTGCCTGGGCACCGAGGCAATCATACGCTCTTATCACAGAACGCCCCATTGGTCGTTATTCCAGGTATCTGCCGGAAACCTGAAGTTTGAGTTGGCGCCATCTCTTTGGATTCTGCCGGGTATGCTTACCCTGGGTTCCATCCTCTTCCTGAGATTGTTCTCAGGCGGGGCCCTCCTGGGTGGGGGGTTGGCCGTCACTGCGCTGGCCCTCTTCGCCATCATCACCGCACAGTACCACAGCGTGGACACCCGCGATCCCTATTATCACCTGTCAATCTTTGCCCTAAACCTTCTGGTCTATTTGGTCGCCTTCGCTCTCTTTGGTGCGATTTATGTCAATAAGCTGCGCAGCGTCTACTCGGCCACGGCTGTCCTGGTTGTGACGGCGCTTCTGGTCTTCCAGCTTCTCCATGGTGGCGAGAGAAACACCCGGCAAGTCGCCATCTACGCGCTAATAGCCGGCCTCATCTTGGGGGAGACCACCTGGGCTCTTAACTACTGGTCCGTGAGTGGGCTCATCGGTGGAACGTTCCTGCTGTTTGTGCTGTACGTCGTGGCCGGGTTGATCTCTAATCACCTGGCGGGCACGCTGAGCCGCCGAGTGCTCGCTGAATTCGGAACGGTCTCGGCGGCTGGCCTGGCAATGATTCTCGTGGGTACTTTCGTCTGGAAGGGCTAGCTCGCCCCCTCCGCCGGCGCCTGCCCCCCACTCCCAGGCGCTCTCGTGTGCTTTCGGCTCCGCAACCAGAAGACCAACCCGATGGCGATCAATAGGATTGGCCACCCGAAAATCAGCATCCATACCCCCACCGTGGCGGCCGACTGGAGGAAGACGACGAACGCCTGCAGCGCACTCCTGAGGACCGTCGTGAGACTCCAGCCAGTGTCTCCCACCTGGACGTCCAGTTCTTTGGGCATTAGCGACACGGTGATGGTAGACATAGCCGAGCTCCGCTCCAGGTAGTCGATCCTTCCCTGGATCTGCTCTATCTGGGACTGGTTATCGCGAAGAGCCTGGTCAACCTTCAGGACATCGTCGACCGTGGTTGCCGTCTTCATCAGGGCGAGATAGCGCTCCTCAGCGGCCTTCAGCGCTC
>JAMDCE010000524.1:0-2235 GCA_023489135.1 Chloroflexota bacterium | reverse complement strand
GACAGGCACACGGATCGAAATGGTTGCCGCCATGCTCTGGCCCTGGTACCAAGTCTTGGAGTCTACCACGTAGCCACCCATCTGGCCGGCTAAATCCCGAACGGCCTTTTCGGCGCCATCGACCTTGTCCACCGTGATGTTCAGATCGCCGGTCCGGATAACCATCTTCTGGTCAGGAAGCCCCGTCGTAGCCTGACGGTTTCCCGCGTTGTCCGTCTCTCCCGCCTGGGGAGGGGCCGCAGCGCCCACAGGAGCGGTGCCTCCCGAGGGGGCGCTTTGTGCGGCGAGCTTCTGGTCCGAGAGTTGCAGGGACGGCACGCCATCTTTAGAGACCGCGCCGCATCCAGCGAGGATAACGACGAAGACGAGACCGAGCAGGATACCAGCGAAAGATCGTTTCTTCACCTTAAATTGCTCCTTCCATGTTGGTCTTGACTTTGGCAAAGGATCGACCAGCGTTAGCCTTCTCCACAACCAAGTGCCTTATCTAATACTCTAGACGTCGCGGTATGCAGATTTGTTCCTTCCAAAGCAAGAACAGCAAATCGCTGTTGAAGTATTGACATACAGATGTAGGGAGCTATATATTACGCACTCGCACCGCCTATCAGACGAAGCATTGATTGCGACAGGCTCGAGGGTTAACCCTCTCCGTCCGAAGCGTGGCCGCGGAATGAGTCAAAGCCCATCTGCGGCATCACCGTGGCACAAGCACAACATAGAATATCGCTCTCCCAAAACGGTCCGACTACGCCAGGTACGGCTTGGGTGGGGCGGTCAAGGGGCAAGAATGGAGAACATTTCCGGTACGATTCCCGGTAAGCAAGGCAAGGAAGCCGCACCCCGAAAGAATGGGGTCCGAAATGCATTGGCCAGGCTGTGGCTGAGCCATTGGGGAGTTGGGTCTATAGCTCTCGGGGTGGGTTTCGCGCTGGCAAGCTATATTGTGGGAACCTGGATCTATTCCTGGGAAACCGCCTGGTTTAGCGGAATTGACGCCGAGGGCGATCCCCTGCAACTTCTTCTACGAATTCCCACCCACCACCCCTTTACCGCCTTCCCCTGGTTGGTTGGTACTAGCCTCCTGGCTCTGGTGTTTGGCCGGCTTTTCACTTATCAAGCAGAGTTAGCGCGCCGGCTGGAGGCGATGGCGGTAACGGACGGGCTCACTTTAGTCTACAACCACCGTTACTTTGTCCAACAACTCGGGCTGGAGATAAAACGTATTGAAAGGGCGACGCAGAATGTCTTCTCCCTTTTGCTGCTGGATCTCGACAACTTCAAGAAGTACAACGACACCCACGGACACCTGGCTGGCGATGATTGCCTACGGCTCGTGGCTCAGGCCATCCGTTCGGCGATTCGCGAGACCGATCTCGTGGCTCGTTATGGCGGTGAGGAGTTCGTGGTTATCGCCTTCCTGGCGGACGCACAGCAGGGAGTCCTACTTGGTGAAAGAATTCGCACCGAAATCCTGGGACAGACCCCCATCACCGTAAGCATCGGCGTCGCCTCGTTCCCGGACGCTGGCAGTTCGGTGGAAGAACTGATCCGCGCCGCAGATATGGCGATGTACTCGGCCAAGGGTGGGGGGAAAAATCAGGTCAGCGTTGCCAAGCCTTCCACTGGCACTGGGCGACCAACTGGCGGCCAGCAGCGATCGGATCTTGAAGTTGCCGGCGATATTTCCGTCTTAGATTCTTAGAATGGATTGAACGGGCGGCAGGGCGAGAAGCGCTAGCGCGTTCAAACGGCGGACATGTAGAGATCGGTAGTTTCGTGGCCCATGGCCTCTAAGCTACAGGGACGGACAGGGCACCTGTCCACACCGTCTTGGCGGGGGACAAGCCCCCGCGCTACGGCCTCTTGATATCGCTATTTCCGCCTTGCCATCGTCAACCGCTGGCTCACGATCCACGTCTGTAGCGCGGGGGCTTGTCCCCCGCTCGTTCCATTCACCGCTTCCAATTTGCTGAATCTCTACCAATCCGCGCCTGAACCTCTAACCTTAAGTCCTCCCTCACGTCTACCACCCCAGGGCCAGGCGCGAGATCAGACGATGAGGCAATCCAATTCTGCGCATCTTCTCCTGAGTCTGCTCGAGAGGATAGGAAACCCGGCGATATTGGAGTGTCCTTTGGTCGCCTTCAAAGATAATGTAGGCCGCCCGGGGGTCACCGTCCCTGGGCTGCCCAACGGCCCCTGGATTGATAATCAGGCGTGACTCCTCAATCC
>JAMDCE010000235.1 GCA_023489135.1 Chloroflexota bacterium | reverse complement strand
GTATGGTCCAATGCTGCGTAGTCGAGTACCGGAAGAACCCGCCCTCGACCTGGTCGAATAGTCCACCCTGGCTCATTCGGTTCAGCGTCCTGGTCAGAATAGTTCGGTAGGTCAGGTCTTTGGTGCGCCAAAACCGGAACAGAGTCAAATCCAGCACTTCGATATAGGGAAACTTGGGAGCGCGACCGAATCCACCGTGCTGTTCATCGAACTCTCCCCGGATGGACTGAAGAACATTGTCGACGATGGCTTCGGTGATGGGCCTCTCGACTTCTGGAAGCGCCGCTCGGCCCTTCCGAGCCATCTCCAACTCGGCCACTCGAGCCTTTATTTCGGCCTTCTTGGTTTGGTAATAGTGAAGAACCGCGATCATGGATTGGTGCAATTGCTCGGGGGGCAGGTAGGTGGCTCCAGCCAGTATTTCCCCTTCAGGGGAGAGAAGGGCCGTGGTTGGCCAACCGCCCATATTGTAGCGTTCGTTGATGTCGGGTCGCCTGTCGTTGTCCACCCGAATGGCAACAAAGCGATTGTTTATCAGCTCGATGTTGGTCTGGTCGGAGTAGGATGTCTCGTCCATAACGTGACACCAGTGACACCACACCGCCGTTATGTCCAGGATAATGGGTTTATCCTCTTGCTGGGCTCTCCGGAAAGCCTCCTCGCTCCACTCCAGCCAGTTGATCTCGTGGGCACGGTTGGGGTTTGGAGAGAAATGGAAAGCTGACCCTTGGCCGGCGGCGTCTCCTTCGCTTGCTGTCCCGGTCAATTTGTTCTCCTTGTCGTGCCCTGCGTTGCCAACCGGCGGAGCGAAGACCTCTTCGCTCGCCAGGGGCCGCGTGCTAAGGGTGGCGTTAAGCGGTCGTCACCCTTAGCGCAGCTCATCATATCCCTCCGGGATACCACTGCGAATGAAAATGGTCTCCGTCGAGCAAAGGTGATTTTTGTGTCATTCTGAGCCCCCAAAGGGGGCGAAGAATCTCTCTTGTTGAGATCCTTCGTCGCTGACGCTCCTCAGGATGACATGGCGATGACTGTCCGTTTTCACAATAGCGAAGGGTCTCCCCCTGGGGCCGGAGATGCTTCGCTTCGCTTAGCACGACAGGCTAACCCGCCCGCGACAGTTCCCCCAAAGTTTCACCTTGTAATCCATGCAAAAGGCGTGCCATCCTCTTGTTAGCTCCGAGAAGAAAGCAACTCTCCGCCAAACGGGCTCGGTTTCAGACCATCCAGCAGGGGTTCCCCCGTGTTCTTGTACTGGATGAGAACTTTGTTCTTTCCCAGGCCGTCATGTCTCACAAGATCGATAATGGCTTTCTTGACGACGTAATACTGCCTCACGTCCCACCGGTCAGCGTCAAGACCACCTACCAGGTAGCCTCCAATTCCCAGCCCAGTGAGAAACCCGGCCTGCGTGGTTAGACCAGCGGAACGCAAACCACTCTTCTCCCCCGCCCTGACCAGGCTGGTGAAGTCGACGTGGGTCGTCATATCCTGGCAGCCAACGTGGTCTAAGGGGTTATCACTGGCGGTGTGCCGGTGATAGCACAGGAGCGTGCCCTCGCGATGCTTGGGGGAATACATCTCCTCGGCGGCGTACCCGTAATCGATAGTCAGCACGAACCCACGTTCTAAGGCCCGGCCGATTCGCCCCATCAAGGCCAGGGCCTGGAGGTTAATCTCAGCTCGCTGGCCTTCCTCCAGAGAAATACCAAGCTCGGCAAAGTACTCGCCCAGGTGGTCGGTGGATAAATCCCCGCGGACTTCAACGAAACGATCGCCGTCCAAGCCCACATAGATTTCTCTGAGGCAGTCCTCCATCGCCACAACGTGCACGGGAAAGGCATCCACAAGCTCGTTGGAAAGAAAGCAACCCACCACGGCCAGCCCGTCGAGATCCTGGGGGCTCAGCCATTTCACCCGGTCCGTCGCTCCCTCCAGGGGCAAGAGCAGCTTCCGCTGCCGGTCCACAAAATCGGGACTCCTTTCTTCGATAGCGTATTGAAGGTGTTGGAGGAAGTCCGAAAGATGCGCTCGAGCATAGGCCAGAATGTCACGGCACAACAGGCCCTTGCCGGCGCCCATCTCCACGACGGTGAAAACATCCGGCGAACCCAGCTCGCGCCACATTTGGGCTAATTGCTTGGCGATGAGCCCGCCGAAGATGGGGTGCACGTCTGGGCTGGTGTAGAAATCCCCTTGCCGGCCTATCCTTTCTCTAGAAGAGGTGTAATAGCCGAGGCTGGGAAAGTAGAGCGCCATGTCCATAAACTCGGCGAAAGTGATGGGACCACTCTCCCGAATGCGGCGGGCGATGATTTCCTCCAGCTTTCGATTCGTTTCTGGTCGCGGGTCTGCGCCGTCCGCACTCAACTGGCATCCTCCGGCGTTTTTTCTGGATGGTCGTCCTGAGCGATTATACCCGACCGGGCAGCTTTCATCGAGGCAGACCCTCCATTTTGACGATTGGTCTACCGTCCTCTATACTGAACGGCAGCGGAGGATCTCAATGTGATCGCTATTCGGTCTGAAAGGACAAAAGACTACACTGCAATCCGTAAGGTAGTCTCGCTTGCTTTTGGAAGACCAGATGAAGCGCAGCTAATTGAGGCTATCCGAGCGTCCCGCGACTTCATTCCCGAGTTGTCCTTGGTTGCCGTGGAGAAGGATGAAGTAGTCGGCCATGTTCTGTTGAGCCCCATAGCTGTTCAGACTACCGAGGGTGCGGTTCCAGTGTTGGCCCTCGTGCCTCTAGCGGTCCATCCGCGATTCCAGCGGCGCGGAATCGGCTCTCAACTAGTAGCGCAGGGTCTGGAAGTCGCTAAGAACCTGGGGCGCAAAGCGGTTGTCGTCGTTGGTCATCCCGATTTCTATCCTCGATTCGGTTTTTCGTCAGCCAGGGCAAGAGGATTAGAGGCGCCGTTTCCGGTGCCGGATGAAGCATTCATGGTACTGGAACTTGCCAGGGGGGCCATGGATGGAGTGGGTGGAACGCTCAAATACCCAACGGAATTCGCTGACGTATAGGTTGCGGATCGGGAACGGGCCCCTTGCCCGCGTCGAAGCAAGGGCGCAAGAATCTAGAGGCCGGATCAGGCCGCTCGCCGGCGCTTCTCCGATTCCGTCTCCTCAGAGACTGCTCGATCGTAGCTCCGAGCCCCCATCTTGGTTAAAACCTTCTCCCGGGTGAGTCCGGCCCCTGAGGCTCCGAATCTTCGTTTTCGCAGGCCTAATTCCTCCCTGTCTGGAACGATGCGCCCGCACTGAAAGCACTGTATGACGCGCTCATAGTCACCTTGCTGTTCGTATAGATCGCCTCCGCATTTGCTGCAGGATTTGAGCCACCACCTCATTTTCTTCACCTCGACACCTAGAAAGGCTTGTGCCCAATCGCAATTCCTGATGCGCTGGCCCAACTTACCAGAAAGGACGGAAAGGACGTAATTAGGAGATTGCGCCCGTATTCTGTGATTACCCTGTTCCCGCGTTACTGCGCCAGAAACAACAAAGCCCGGCGAAGGTGCGGGATCCCTAAGTTCCCGTTTCGCCAGGCTTCCACCTCGGCGGGAGCTGCGTCAGTGACTCTCGCTTCGTTGCTGGAGTAACACATCGCTGAGCTCACGCTACTTTCAAAGGCTGAGACCGAAGGCCTCATTTAAATAATACCAAAACAGTCCTCATTTGTCAAGAGGTTGCTTTTCGCCCCGTCGAGAGGCAGAGTCACGGACTGCTCTCTCCTGGCATCGCCGATTCGAATCGTTTTCCGCGTCGGCCGCTTTGATGCGAAGCTCATCTTGGTCATCGACCATCTTGTGCAAACCTTCTCGAAACCGTACAATTAGGAGCAGATAGTCCAAAGAGGAGATGTAATGTCCCAGGTTCAGCCAAAAGTGCTGCTGGTGGATGACGAAGAGACCCTTCTCGAGACCCTGCACTATAACCTGACGAAAGAGGGCTACGAGGTGCATAAGGCCAGCGATGGTCAGGCGGCGTTGGATGTGGCGCGGCGCGAACGCCCCGACCTGATCATCCTGGATCTGATGCTTCCCAAGCTTAGCGGCCTGGACGTCTGCCGCATTTTACGTCGGGAGACCACGGCCCCCATTCTGATGCTGACGGCCAAAGATGAGGAGATTGACAAGGTGGTCGGCCTGGAAGTGGGGGCGGATGACTACGTGACCAAACCTTTCAGCATGCGCGAGCTTATGGCTAGAGTGCGAGCGATGCTGAGACGACTGCAAATGGCCGAAAAGGCCGGAATCGAAGTCGCCGTGCCCGCAACATCTGGTCTCGATGTTCTCGTCGCGGATGATCTGCGAATCGACATGGGCCAACGGGAGGTGATCCTCGGCGAAGCCCATCTCGATCTGAAACCGAAGGAGTTCGATCTGCTGGTGTTCCTGGTCCGCAATCGCGGGCAGGTGCTGTCGCGAGAACTAATCCTACAGAGAGTCTGGGGCTACGACTACCTGGGCGAGACGCGAACCGTGGACGTCCACATCCGCTGGCTTAGAGAAAAAGTAGAACGCGATCCCGGCCAACCGGCTCGAATAAAGACGGTGCGGTCTATCGGCTATCGCTTCCAAGGGTAATAAGTGTTTACCAGCATCCGCTGGCGCATAACCGGCGTCTATGTCCTGCTGACTCTCGCTTCCATAGTCCTCCTCAGCGTTCTCTTCCTCCAGTTCGCCAAGAGTTTCTACGCTGACAACCTTCGCTCCCAACTCTCCGCTCAGGCCCACCTGGTAGCCGACGATCTCAGCGCTTACTCCTTCGAGCCCGCGGCGCAGGGGGCCAGTCTGGACGCGGTGGCTAAGCAGATCGGCAGACAGCTTGGGACCCGCATCACCATTATCGACAAATCGGGAGTCGTGCTGGGTGATTCGATGGAGAACCCGGCCGCAATGGAGAATCACGCCACCAGGCCTGAGGTCGCCGCCGCTCTCAAGGGGGATCTAGGAAACAGCCAACGTCACAGCACGACCACCGGTGAGGATATGCTGTACGTGGCCGTCCCGGTCGTCTCCAAAGGCTCCATCATCGGTGTTGCTAGAGCCTCGATACCCCTTACCGCCATGGACGCCCCCCTTTCGGACTTTGGCAGAACGATCCTCCTGGTTGCGGCTGGCACGATCGCCGCCGCGGCGCTGGTTAGTTTTCAGATGGCCCGTCTCACCACGCGCCCTCTCAAACAACTGACTGTGATGGCCAGGAGCATAGCCGGTGGTCACCTGAATCAGAGAGTTCACGTTTCCCTCCGCGACGAGGTGGCTGAACTGGCCGAGGCCTTTAACGAAATGGCCGCCCGCCTGGGTGAGACTCTGCAAGCCATCTCCACCGAGAAAAGTAAGCTAGAGGTAATCCTGGCGAACATGGCCGACGCCGTGCTCCTTACCGACCAGGGCGGCAGGGTGACCCTGGTGAACCCCGCCGGTGAACAGCTGCTCGGGATCAAACGAACAGAAGTGCTTGGTCGCTCTCTTATAGAAGCGGTGCGTGACCACGAGGTGGCCGAAATAGTCGAAAGCTGCCTGTTGCAGAAGGAACCCAGGTCTGGAATGGTGGAGGACGCTCGCGCCAGGCGACTTCTCAGGGTCGTGGCTACGCCCGTGGGCGGA
>JAMDCE010000538.1 GCA_023489135.1 Chloroflexota bacterium | reverse complement strand
CATCCGGAAAAGCGATAAGACGATTCTTAAAGGGCACAGCACGCCGTGCCCCTACCCGATGGTGAAACGCCACAATGTAGAGACGCAGCATGCTGCGTCTCTACAGAACCAGAATTCCAAAAGCTGAAGGCTGTTTGCTGATAGCTTACAGCTAATAGCTAAAAGCTCGTTTACTTGATTTCGACCACCGCGCCGGCGTCGGCCAGCTTGGCCTTGACCGCCTCGGCCTCTTCCTTGGGAACGGCCTGGCGCACCGACGAAGGGGCTGCTTCGACCAGATCCTTGGCTTCTTTGAGGCCCAGGCTCGTGAGCTCTCGGACGGCCTTGATGACCTGAATCTTGTTGGGGCCGATTTCCTTCAGCACCACGTCGAACTCAGTCTTCTCTTCCTCGACCGGAGCGGCGGCAGCAGCTCCGGCGGTCGGGGCCGCGGCGACGGCGACGGGGGCGGCGGCGCTCACGCCAAAGCGCTCTTCCAAAGCCTTAACCAGTTCGGAAAGCTCCAAAACCGTCATGTTCTCGATCGCGCCGATCATTTCGTCCTTGGTCATAGCCATAGTTGGTGTCTCCTTCCAAATTAAGTGCTATTATTGATTAGGCGCCAGCTAATTGCGCTCGACGACCGTCCAGAACCCGAACCAGCCCCTGCAGGTTAGCATTGAGCACTGTGACCAGCCCGGTCATGGGAGCCTGCATTCCACCCAAGACCCTCGCCAGCAAGACCTCTCTCGGCGGCAGCGTGGCCAGGGAGGCCACGTCCTCGGCCGAAATGGCTCGACCCTTCAAAAGCCCGGCCTTGATAGAAAAGACCTTCGAGGTGCGCGCATAGTCGGATAGCACCTTGGAGGGGGCCACAATCCCTCCCTCGACGAAGGCGATGGCGGTGGGGCCTTCCAGCAGCGGCAGCAGTCCCTCCAGCCCAACGCTCTTGGCCGCCAGGGCCGCCAGGGTGTTCTTCGCTACCTGAAACTCCACCCCGTGCTCCCGAAGCTGCCGCCTTAAGTTGCTCAGATCGGCCACGGTAAGACCGCGGTAGTCGGCGAGAACCAACAACTGGCTCTGGCTCAATCTCTTCGACAGCTCCTCAACGGTCTTTTGTTTCTGCGGTGTCGGCATACTGTTCCTCCCCTCAAGAAATCCGAAAACAAGGACAAAATAGAAAGGTCCTCGCTCGCACGAGGACCGTCGGTGTCAGCGCACTCCCCTAAGAGAGACACGCTCACAACAAACTTGACCTCGGCGGGCTTTGCTCCATTAAGTGCCTCGCGGCACGCCGGCTTTCTACGGTCGGTATTCAGTTCGAGACGGTGTTATGTCACCTACGCGGCCGCCAGCGCCAGGGTCGGCTGGACGTCTACGTTGATGCCAGGGCCCATCGTGCTCTACTTTGCCCCGGCGTACCTCTTCAATCACCCGCGGAATGTCGTTTCCCTGGACGATTGTACCGCTCTTGGGATTTGGCATTAATCCTCGGCGGCCCAAGATCTTGCCCAGCTTACCGACCTTCCCCATCATCTCCGGCGTGGCCATAGCCACGTCGAAATCAAGCCAGCCTTCCTCAATCTTCTTTACCAGGTCGTCGCTGCCAACATAGTCGGCCCCGGCATCTTCGGCGATCTTAGCCGCTTCACCCTGAGCAAAGACGAGGATCTTCTTTTCCTTGCCAGTTCCGGCCGGAAGGACGGCCGTTCCCCGCACAATTTGGTCGGCGTGGCGAGGATCAATCCCTAGCCGCATGTGAACCTCGACGGTGGCATCGAACTTGACCGGCGAGGTCTTCTTCACCAGCTCGACGGCCTCTTTCGGTCCGTACGCCCTGGTTCGTTCCACCAACTGAGCTACTTCGCTGTACTTTCTACCGTGATTAGGCAATTATTCCTCCTTGTGGTGCTATTGGGACGTGGTCCTCTTACCTGAGTCACGTCCCTCCCACTAGATTC
Source organism: Chloroflexota bacterium (assembly GCA_023489135.1). The sequence continues at coordinate 3,694 of JAMDCE010000538.1, read as the reverse complement.
AGCGCTACTTTTCTTCAATCTCTATGCCCATACTTCGGGCTGTACCGGCTACCACTCGCTCGGCCGCCTGGAAATCCAGCGCATTCAGGTCCTTCAGCTTGGTCTCGGCGATCTCCCGGAGTTGCTGGCGAGTGATCCGCCCCACCTTCGTTCGATTGGCCGTGGCCGAACCCTTTTCGATGCCGGCGGCGCGCCGCAGCATGTCGGCCGCGGGAGGTGTCTTGGTCACAAAGGTGAAGGACCGGTCCTCGAAGACCGTTATTTCGACCGGAATAATCAGCCCAGCTTGAGCGGCCGTTCGCTCGTTGTATTCTTTGCAGAAGGCCATAATATTGACGCCGTGCTGACCCAGGGCCGGGCCGATGGGTGGTGCGGGATTGGCCTTGCCGGCTGCGATCTGCAGCTTAATAATGGCTTTGACCTTCTTGGCCACGAACTTTTCTCCTTAAACGTTTATCTCTAAATCAGTTTCTCTACCTGGAGGAAATCCAGCTCCACAGGAGTCTCTCTTCCAAAGAAGGAAACGAGGACCTTGATCTTGCCTTTTTCGTGATTGATTTCATCCACCGTACCTTCGAAATCGGTAAATGGGCCATCGATGATCCGGACCGCCTGACCAACGCTCAGGCTAACCTTGACCCGAGGAGCTTCCGCTTCCATCTGTCTCAGGATAGCGCCGACCTCCTCGTCGTCCAAAGGAGTTGGTTTATTGCCCGACCCCACAAAGCTGGTGACTCCCGGTGTATTTCGCACCACATACCAGGAGTCATCGGTCATCATCATCTGCACCAGCACGTAGCCAGGGAAAACCTTCCGCTGGACCGTATGGCGCTGGCCATTCTTGATCTCAATCTCCTCTTCCGTAGGCACGACGACCTGAAAGATCTTATCTTGGACCCCCATCGACTCGATGCGGTGCTCCAAGTTTTTCTTCACCTTGTTTTCGTAGCCAGAGTAGGTATGGATTACGTACCAGCGCTTGTTCTCTTCGTGAGTTGGCGCTAGATGCAGTTCTTCGACGCCCACGCCCTCTTCTGGCTGCGCGGCCTCAGTGATTTCCTGCTCTTGTTCTTCCGAGATTCGCTTCACTACTCTTATCCTTCGCCGCTCTATGGAGCCAGAAACTTGTAAAATTCAAGGAAGATATAGTCAGCCAGCCCCAGCGTCGCCCCAACAGCAATGGACAGCGCTATCACTACCATCGTCAGCTTGATGACCTCTTCCCGCGTGGGCCAGACCACCTTCTTCAGTTCTGAGCGAGTATCCTTATAGAGTCTGAAAAGAGGATTCTCTTTTTTTGCGGCAACCTTGCTTGCCATCTAGTCTCCCCTAGCACAGGCGGTCCGGCGGGAACACCCGGCTGTTTCTTGACAAAACTGGCAGGTCTGGCCGGACTCGAACCGACAACCGGCGGTTTTGGAGACCGCTGCTCTACCAAATTGAGCTACAGACCTGTGTAACGGCTGGTGGCTGGTTGACCAGCCATCAGCCCTGGATTTATCGTGTTTCCCTATGCAGCACTTCTTGGCGACAACGCGGGCAGAACTTGTTCAGTTCCAACCGGCCTGAATCGTTCCGCCGATTCTTCGTCGTTGTGTAGTTGCGCTCCTTGCACTGAGTGCAAGCCATAGTAATGATAATTCTATCAGCCTTCTTGGCCATTTGCTAATCTCTACTCCAAAATCTTAGTAACGGCGCCCGCGCCTACAGTGCGGCCTCCTTCGCGAATGGCGAAGCGCAAGCCTTCCTCGATGGCTACCGGTACGATCAACTCTACCTTCATCTGCACGTTGTCGCCAGGCATTACCATCTCTACCCCTTCAGGTAGCTCAATGTTCCCCGTCACGTCCGTCGTCCTCAGGTAGAACTGCGGCCGATATCCAGGAAAGAATGGAGTATGCCTCCCCCCTTCTTCCTTCGTCAACACCAACACCTGCGCCAGAAAGTTCGTGTGCGGCTTGATGCTCCCAGGCTTCGCCAATACCTGCCCTCGCTCTACCTCCGTCCGCTCTACCCCTCGCAACAGACACCCAATGTTGTCTCCAGCCTGCCCTTGGTCCAAGAGCTTCTTGAACATCTCTACGCCCGTCACCACAACCTTCCGAACCTCACTCTTCATCCCGACGATCTCTACTTCTTCCCCTACCTTGACCGTCCCTCGCTCTACTCTCCCCGTTACCACCGTCCCTCGCCCCTTGATCCCAAAAACGTCCTCGATGGGCATCAGGAACGGCTTGTCTATGGCTCGCTCCGGCGTCGGTATGTACTCGTCTATGGCGTGCACTAACTCCCAGATCGACTGGTACTCAGGAGCATTGGGATCGGTAGAGGTGCTCTCCAACGCCTTTAGGGCGCTCCCTCTAATGATCGGAATGGAATCCCCAGGGAAGTTGTACTTGTCCAGTAACTCCCTTACCTCTATCTCCACCAACTCCAAAAGCTCTTCGTCGGCCATGGCATCTACTTTGTTCAGGAAGACCACCATACTCGGCACTTCCACTTGCCGAGCCAGAAGAATGTGCTCCCTGGTCTGAGGCATCGGTCCATCCGGCGCACTCACTACCAGAATAGCCCCATCCATCTGGGCCGCCCCGGTGATCATATTCTTGATGTAGTCAGCGTGACCAGGGCAGTCGACGTGAGCGTAGTGCCTCTTATCCGACTCATACTCCACGTGAGCGATGGCAATGGTGATGCCTCGCTCCCTCTCCTCAGGAGCATTGTCGATGCTGTCAAAACTGCGAAACTCCGCTTCCCCTCGGAGAGCCAATACTTTGGTTATAGCCGCCGTTAGGGTCGTCTTCCCATGATCAATGTGCCCTATCGTCCCTACATTAACGTGAGGCTTCGTCCTCTCAAATTTCTTCTTCGCCACTCTTCTCCTCCTAAAGGATACGGGAGATGCCAAGCATCATCTCCGAAACGCGAAAGCACTGGGCTGGAGCCCACGACCAGGATCGAACTGGTGACCTCATTCTTACCAAGAATGTGCTCTACCGACTGAGCTACGTGGGCGCTGGTTCAGGTGGTCACGAACGACTATTTTACCTCATCGTCGAACTTTATGCAAGCCCCATTGTGTTAGGTAATAAGGTCTTTCAATTATTGCCCGTTCGCCGCCTGGAAGCCTGGCGGTTTATGTGGGTTAAGAAACCAATCGAGTAGGAGCGACCAGGCGGGTCACCCTGGACAAAAGACCGGCTTGCCCCCACAGCATCAATTTTACCACAAAACTGCTCGCGTCGCCTGGGCCACGAACGCAGTTAACCTGCTGTACCGACATACAGCTGATTCGTCTGCGTTAAGGCGTAGAGAGCTCATGATGCAGGTCCCATTACAGTAAGGATACCACATCTGCTCCTCTTGACCAATGGGCGAGGACACCTACATTAAACCTGTCCCCAATCTTGGTCGAAGATAGGAAGGCGAAAGCATTATTAAAAACTAAAAGCAAATTGGCATGGTATTTGCTAATTGATTACGCTAAAATATATTCTTTGCTTTGTTAACTCTATTCACCTCCCTATGGGCGGGATGGATGCGGTTATGGCAGAACCGATTGGAGGGATAGTCTGGTCTCTCGAAGGACGGTTGATAAATTCACTCCCTTCTATATAGTGGTGGAGGAGCCGGGCTTGTAATGACCAAAGAAGGTTTAAAGGCAGTGAGAGAACAAAACTCTCCACTGGCAGAT
>JAMDCE010000714.1:300-5689 GCA_023489135.1 Chloroflexota bacterium | reverse complement strand
TGAGCGTTTTCGCTGAAGCGAAAACGCTCAACTTCCCCACAGACTTGGGTGGCATGCCGCAGGTTCAGGAAAGGCGTAAAAGAAGCTATAAGACCTATAGCAACTCCGCCTGGCGCAGAATACCTCGCAGATTCTCCTTTTGCTCGTCCTGGAGAGGAAGAAGCGGAGAACGGGGTTCACCGCCGTAATAGCCAAGCATATCCAGGGCGGCCTTCAGGGCCGGGATGCCTAGCCGGGATGTCACAGCCGCGTTCACCGGCAGCATTCGTAATTGCAGCTCCCTGGCCTTCTGGTGATCGCCTCGAAGAAAGGCCTCGTAAATGCCCACGGCCTCTCGTGGAGCCACGTTAGCCATCGCCAGCACGCCCCCGGCGGCACCCAGGGCCAGTGACGGGTAGAAGAAGCTTCCGGAGCCAGCCAGGACGTTGAAGGAGGGGCTGACAGAGCGAATCACCTCCGCCAGCTTAACCACGTTTCCCGATTCCTTCACGCCGATGATGTTGGGGTGCTCCGCCAGCTTGATGATAGTCGAGGCGTCTGGGTCTACACCGGTGAAAGTCGGCATGCTGTAGAGAACTATTGGTATAGGCGATGACTCGGCCACTGTGAGATAGTGATTGATCAGGGCCGCACTGTCCATTCTGGGCTTGTAGTAGTGAGGAGTTACCACAATGGCCGCGTGACACCCAAGGTCCGCTACCTTCCTGGTCATTGCTACCGTCTCCCGCGTCGACTCCGCTCCCGTTCCCGCAATCACCTTCTTGCCCTGCGGAACCACCTCCAAAGCTGCACTTACCACATTTAACTTCTCGGATTCGGTAAGATAGACGAACTCCCCGTTGGATCCCAACACGACAAATCCAGCAAGAGGAGTCTCGCTCCATTTCTGGAGGTTCTCCTTGAGCCTATCGTAGGCCACCTCTCCATCATCGTCGAAGGGGGTCGGTATGGGCGGATAGACTCCTCTCAGGGGCATCTTGCCATCATTCATGCGCTAACTCCTCATCCGCAGTTATGCGTCCTGGCACACCATATCGGCGCTCTCATTTGCTTTGTTCATTGCTCTCTAGCCCGCTACCACCGCCCCTCACCGTTCCACGGGAGGGGCCCGACAATAGCGAACAGAATGATACCACGGGCGCCAAACGGGGGTCAACGAGACCAATGGGTGAGTCCTCGTCCTTAACGGGGAACGATGGAGATGAAATGAGGGCAGAGTGGGCGCCGCGGCGCCCACTCTGCCCTCATTTCCCCCTGGATGTGGGAGCTGGGTGAGAGGTTCCAAGAAAAGAGCGCAATTTTCTGGACCGTACCCTTCGATTTACCTTGACTAGCCTGGCATGCAATCTGCTAGAAGATGCCCACAGTAGTTCACTGCAGAGATCCTCCGCTTGAACTCATCAAAATGCCTTTCGCTGCCTTATTGAAGGATTGCCCTGTTTGAGCCATTGGAGAAGAGGAGGACCCAATGCGACCCGTCTGGTTTGTCGGTCTGGTAGGCCTAGCCGCGTTTCTGACCCTGCAAGTAATCGTGGTCACACCGGCGAAGGCTGAGCCGCCCTCGTTCAACGATCCCAATTTCCAGATCGTCTGGGGGAGGACCGATAAACCCGTGGAGATGTTCACCGTCTCTCGTAGCTATATGTGGGGGCCCACCACCCTCCCCTCGAGCCCCTCCATCGAGCCATACGTCAATTCTCCGGGCGGAATGAGGGTCGTTCAGTATTTTGACAAGTCCCGCATGGAAGTCAACAATCCCAACGGGAACCGCTCTAATCTCTTTTTCGTCACCAACGGCCTCCTGGTGAGGGAGATGGTTAGTGGCCTACTTCAGTTGGGCGACACCAGCTTTCAGTCTCATCCGGCGTCCCTGGAAGCCGTTGCTGGCGATCCGGCTACCGTTAACCCTGACTCTCCAAACTACGGTTCGTTCAATAACGTGGCCTCTCTCAACAACGATAATCCCTCCTCGGACAGGACGGGACAGCCCGTGGTGGAGACCATCCACTGTTCCTCCGCCGTCTCGACCATCGCCTCTCCCGACCCGTCGGTAACCTACGCTTTCTTCGATCCTAACTTGAAGCACAATATCCCGAACAAAATGAACGACTTCCTCAACCAGTCGGGCCCTGTATTTGTCAACGGAGCCATCGCCCAGGACCAGGTGATCAACCCTGTCTTCCTGGCCGGACTTCCCATCACTGAGCCCTACTGGGTCAAGGCCAAAGTCGGAGGCGTGGAGAAAGACGTCCTGGTCCAGCTCTACGAAAGAAGAGTCCTGACCTACACCCCAAGCAACCCACCAGGCTTCCAGGTGGAGATGGGTAACGTCGGCCAGCACTACCTGAGATGGCGCTACGGCGGAGGAACAGTGGGCCAGCAGAGGATCGCTTTCACCTCATCTCGGGCTGGGGGGGCGCAAATCTTCACCATGAGGACGGACGGCGGTGATGTGAAGCAGTTGACCGCGACCGGAGGGAACTTCAAGCCCAGGTGGTCGCCCGATAACGCGCGATTAGTATTCATCTCCGACCGCGACGGCAACGGTGAGATCTATCTGATGAACGCTGATGGCTCAGAACAGCAGAGGCTCACCTTCTCGCCAGGGGTCGATGAGGACTATCCGGACTGGAACGCCGACGGTAGCAAGATATTCTTCTCCCGAGCGGGGGAAATCTGGAGGATGACCCTTGATGGCGGAAATCAAAAACAGCTAACCAATACTCCACCCTTTGTTAATCTGTTTCCTCACCCTTCGCCAGACGGGCAGAAGGTAGCGTTTAGCACCAACCGGGACGGCAACTTCGAAGTATATACAATGAACCCTGACGGGTCTGGCCTTGCCCGTCTTACGTTCAATGCAAGTTCGGAGGACGTTCCCACTGATTGGAAAGACAACAGGATTCTGTTCCAGTCACAAGCTGGACCAGTGTCCCAGTTCTGGATTATGAATGGCGATGGGAGCAACCAGGGGAAGATCGAGGATGGCACCGACATCGCCCCGGCCTTGTCGCCGGATCTCATGCATATAGTCTTTGTGGCGCAACTCCCGTCGGCCGGCTTGAACATCTTCATCATGAATTCCGACGGCTCCAACCGGTTCAATCTCACCGATACCGTCGGCGTTATCAACACATTCCCCGATTGGAGCAACTAAATATCCGCGAGCTACCAACTTCCGGTCTCTGGCTGACGGCTGATTGCTGACAGCTCAGGTAGCTTCCTTATGTAGACTCGTGGCACGCATTATGCTGTATTTGTTGATGCGGGGTCTGTGAGGGGACCCTCCGAGAGAGATGCTCCCCGTTCCGAAAGGAGGTAACAGTGATGCCCTGGATCTGGATGCTCTGGATTAATGTAGTGGCTGGCCTCTACTTAATCGCTTCGCCTTTCATCTATGGGATTACCGATACGACTCACACATTGATTTCCATCGTCCTAGGGATCGTGGTCCTGATCGTCGCGCTCGTGACCTGGTACGGGCAGTACATGCTCCGCAACAAGGGGTATGTGTGGCTGTCCTGGATCAACGTCGTACTGGGCTTGTGGACCATCGCTATGCCATTCGTGTTTGGCTTCACGACAGGGACGATGATCAGCTATGTCATCGCTGGCATAGTGATCTTTGTCGTGGCCCTTGCCCACTGGCTGGTCAACTTCCTGGTTCGGCCAACCGTGGCGCGAACTTAGGCACCTTAAGCTAGTTAGAGGATTCGAAACTCGCAGTCTTTCGAATAACTCTCGGGGCCTCTCTCGGAGGGTTCTTACGGATCCTCCGAGTTTTCTTGACTTGTCGGCGTCCGCAACCGTACCTCCTACAGCTTCGTCCCGCAGTTGTTGCAAAACTTCGAACCAGGGGCAAGCTCGGACTGGCAGTTGGGACACTTGGCTGCGCCTAGCTTGGTTCCACAATTGGGGCAGAACTGGCTATTGGCCGGTTGCTGCGCGTGGCACTGAGGGCAGAGAATGGTCGCTGGCGGCGCTGGCTGGGCCTCGCTCGGTTTCATGGCCTGTCCCATCATTTGCGCCATCGTCATGCCCAAACCCGCCCCCGCTCCCAGGCCCATCCCGGCCGCGGCCGTGCCATCCCCGGCTTTGGCCGCGTCGCCCATGGCCTGAGCCGCCTTGTACTGCATATAAGCAGGAATGTTTCCGATCACTCCCATTCCGGAGCGTTCGTCAATTACCTTCTGGACTTCCTCGGGCGGTGTGATCGCGTTCACATAGAAAGCTTTGAGGTCAAGGCCGACACTGGCGAAATCGTCCCTCACGGCCGCCTTTGCCGCCACAGCCATCTCGTTGTACTGACGCGGGAGATCCAGAATCGAGCTCATATTCTCGCCGAGAATATCGTTGAGCTTGGCTACGATTATGCTGCGCAGATACCCTTCGATCTGGTCGGTTTCGTAGACTCCCTGTGTGCCGACGATCTTGTTAACAAACAACTGGGGATCGTTCACCTGCACGGCGAAAGTGCCGAAGGCGCGGAGGCGAACCATTCCGAGATCAGCATCGCGAAAAACAATAGGCTCCGAGGTGCCCCACTTCTGATCGAGGAACTCCTGCATGCTTACGAAGTAAACCTCGGCCTTGAACGGGCTATTGAAGCCGAAAGGCAAGCTAAGAAGCTTGGTCAGAATGGGAATGTTCTGGGTGGAGAGAGTGTGCCGTCCGGGACCGAAGACATCCAGCGCCTTACCGTCCCGGAAGAAGACGGCGACTTGGCTCTCTCGAACGATCAGTTGCGCGCCCAGTTTGAACTCACCCGAGCCACCCTCTGGCACCCGGTGCACGATTTCTCGACCCGATTCATCGAAAAACTCGATGACCTCGAGGAAGATTGACATTAGCCGCTCCTTTCAACCGAAGTCAGCTTGAACAGTTGACCAGAAAAGCTAACTCTTCGGCTCTTCCGAGGTCTGGCCACCCTGACCGGCAACCTTGGATTTCAGCGCGGCCAACTGCTCGTCGACTCCGCTGTCCTCGGTGAGATCCGCGAACTGCTGGTCCAGGGAGGAAGATTGAACCTCGTCCAGGGCCGCTGCGGTGGCTTCTTCGCCCTTGATGCGCCGCTCCATCCTGCTCAGCTCGCTCGTATGGTCGGTCACCGAAAGCGCAGAAATAGTCTGGGTCACTTGCTTTTGCGCCTCGGCGCGACGGTGCCGAGCGATGAGGGCGTCCTTGTTAGTCATGGTCGAATCGTATTTGCTCTCCAGAGCGGTCAACTGGTCTTTCAGTTTGGTGACCAGCTCTTGCTGTGATTTCCATTGAGCCTCATAGGTCGTGGCGTTGTTTTCGTAGTCGGCCTTGCGCTTGAGGGCCTCTCTGGCCAGGTCATCGCGCCCGTTCTTTACGGCGAGCTCGGCCTTCTTCTCCCATTCGGCCGACA
>JAMDCE010000714.1:0-290 GCA_023489135.1 Chloroflexota bacterium | reverse complement strand
CTCCAGGGCGATCATGATGGCCACCTGGCCCCTGGCCTGACGGATCTGCTCGGCCATGTCTCTGATGATCTGATCCAACATTTTCTCCGGGTCCTCGGCCTGATCCAAGAGGGCATTGATATTCGAACGTAGTATGGTCGACATTCTCTCCAAGATTCCCATTGTTGCGCCTCCTTTTTATTGCCTGGTCCATATTTGGAGATCTTTTTCCTCGATCTCGTTTCCCAACTGAACTCTGACGTCGCCCCCCCAGTCGCAAACGCGCAATCGTCGCCCCGTCGAGGACGCAT
>JAMDCE010000415.1 GCA_023489135.1 Chloroflexota bacterium | reverse complement strand
AGATCAAGGTGAGTAGCTGCGGGTTAGCCGAGTGCATCCAGGAGGCCGCGCAGCGGATCGGCTGGGAGAATCGCCAGAACCTGGGAGCGGACCGGGGGATCGGAGTCGCCGCCCTGATGCACGTCGGAGGCGGGGCGCGCATATACAAGTCCGACGGCTGCGGGGCGGTGGTGAAGGTCGATGAGGCCGGTGGAGTGACGGTCCTCTCCGGCGCCACGGAGCTGGGGCAGGGCGGCGACACCGTCCAGGCCCAGATAGCGGCCGAGGTTATGGGGGTGCCAATCGAGGATATCACGGTGGTCAACCAGGATACGGCCATCAAGCTATGGGACGTCGGCGCGCACGCCAGCCGCAGCACCTTCATCGCCGGAAACGCCGTGAGGATCGCCGCCCAGAAGGCGAGAGAGCAGCTCCTGGCCATCGCGGCCCGCAAGCTGGAGGCGCGGGCCGAAGACCTCGAGATCAAAGATGGCAAGGTATTCGTCAAGGGTTCGCCGGACCGGTATATGACCGTGGGACAGGTAGTGAGATACGGCCTGCTGCGTGCCGGCGGCGACGTGGTGGTCGCCAGCCATTTCTACGCCCCTCCCACCGAGGACATGAACGAGGAGTTCAAAGGCAACCTCACCGCCGCGCTGGCCTTCGGTTGTCAAGCGGTGGAGGTCCAGGTTGACCGCAAGACGGGTCGCGTCGACGTCAAGAAGGTGGTGGCGGCGCACGACCTGGGCCGGGCCATCAACCCCATGGCGGCCGAAGGGCAGATCGAGGGCGGCGTGGCCATGGGACTGGGCTTCGCCACCACCGAGGAGCTGATCGTAAAGGATGGGGTGATTCAAAACACCACCCTCCTGGACTACCGGATACCAACCGTGGCGGATGTGCCGGGCGTCGAGGCTGTCCTGGTCGAGAGCATCGACCCGGAGGGTCCTTTCGGCGCCAAAGGGCTGGGAGAGACCAGCACCGTCCCGCTGGCCGCCGCAATAGCCAACGCCGTCTACCAGGCCACCGGCGTGAGGATCAAGGAGCTTCCTATTACGCCCGAGAGGATTCTGAGGGCGCTGGAGGACCGGTGAAAGACTTTCGCTACGTCGAGCCGAAGAGCATCGAGGAAGCGGTGGCGTTTCTGGGGACGCACCCCGGAGAGGCGCGGGTACTGGCGGGTGGCACCGATCTCCTGATCAAGATGAACCGCCGCCTCATAAGCCCGCGTTATCTCGTCAACCTCAAGAACGTGCCGGCGCTGGATAGAATCGGCATCGACCAACGCGGCTACCTCTCCATCGGTGCTTTGTCGAAGATCAACGCCGTCTATCGTTCCTCGGTGGTGCGCGAGCGCTGGGAGCCGATAGCGCTGGCGGCGGGCCAGATGGCCTCGGTGCAGGTGAGAAACGTGGCCACCGCCGGGGGCAACCTCTGCAACGCCGCTCCATCGGCCGACTTTGCGCCCATAATGATAAGCATGGGCGCCGAGGTGAGGATATTCGGGGGACAAGGGATCAGGACCGTGCCGCTGGAGAACTTCTTCAGCGGCCCCGGCCGCACGGTATTGGCGCCGGACGAAGTGATGACCGAGATACTGGTGCCACCGCCTCCTCCGGGAAGCGCCTCGGTCTACCTCAAGCACGGCATCCGCAAGGCGATGGATATCGCGGTGGTGGGCGCGGCGATCAGCCTCCGACGGGATGGGCAGAAGTGCCGGGGCGCCAGGATAGTCCTGGGAGCGGTTGCCCCCATCCCGATGCGAGCCAGGGCGGCGGAGAAGGTTCTGGAAGGGGCGATCGTAGACGAGCCCCGGGCGCGTCTGGCGGGAGAGGCCGCTGCCGAGGAAAGCCGTCCGATCACCGACGTGCGCGGATCGGAGTACTACCGCCGCAAGGTCACCGCGGCCCTGGTCGAGCGGGGCATTATGCGGGCGCTGGTCAAGATCGAGGACCGAGGGAGATAATGCAAGCGACCGGCGGGGATGGCGGGTGAGGCGGCGAGGGCGACCAGCCGGTCGCCCCTACGAGATGCCCGCAGGTCTGTGTTGCTTGGGGGCAGAGTCGGACCCCTACGCTGAGAATCGAGCGCGATGCTCGTTTTGAAACCCTTTCCCTAGGGAAACTGGTTGGGGCGACCGGCTGGTCGCCCCGGTCGCGGTCCGAGCACAATGTTCATCACACATCAGAGGGGGATTTGCTTGAGGCATCGCGTTAAGCTAACGGTCAATGGAGAGGCACACGAGGTCCTGGTGGAGGCCCGGACCACCCTCCTCGAAGTGCTGCGCGACGACCTGGGTCTCACGGGCACCAAGCGAGGCTGCGGATCGGGCGAGTGCGGGGCTTGCACGGTTATACTGGACGGGCGCTCGGTAAATTCTTGCCTGGTCCTGGCGGTCGACGCCAGGGGCAAAAGCGTGTTGACGATAGAGGGGCTCTCCGAAGGGGGGAAGCTTCACCCCATCCAGGAGGCTTTCCTGGAACACGGCGGACTTCAGTGCGGGTACTGCACGCCGGGCATGATCCTGTCGGCCAAGGTACTACTGGACGAGAACCCCAGTCCCTCCGAAGCCGAGGTGCGCGAAGCCATCGAAGGCAACCTGTGCCGCTGCACCGGCTATGTAAAGATAGTGGAGTCTATCCTGGCCGCAGCGGAGAAGATGGGATAGGCAAAGGTCGAATCAAAGGAGATAATCCAATGGGTCAGAATGATTTGGAAGAAGTTCGCAAATCGCTGAGCGAATGGGAACAGAAAAACTCCATCGACAAGGTACCCAAGCGATACACATCTTTTGGCGAAGAGATCAAGGTGGTATACACGCCGCTGGACGTGGCGGAAAAAGACTATTCCAGCGACGTCGGCCTGCCGGGCCAGTTCCCCCTGACCAGGTCTGCCTATCCGCTGGGGCACCGCGGCCGGCTCTGGACCACGCGGCAATACGCCGGGTTCGGCACCCCCGCGGAAACCAACGAAAGGTTCAAGTGGCTTTTCAAAGAGGGCAACACCGGCCTCAACATCGCCTTCGATCTGGTCACGCAAGCCGGCTACGACTCGGATAACCCGGAGTATGCCGACGAGGTGGGCCGGGTCGGGGTGGCCATCGACTCCCTGGAAGACTTCGAGATCATGTTCGCGGGCATCGACCTGACCAAAGTCAGCAGCGGCTTCACCATCAACGCGGTCGCTCCGATCATCGTGGCGATGTACGTGGCCCTGGCCGAAAAGCAGGGAATCCCTTCCGAGAAGCTCACCGGCACCGCCCAGAACGACAATCTAAAGGAGTACTGCTCGCGGGGAGCCTTCATTTACCCGGTGAAGCCCCAGATGCGCATGACCGCGGACCTGGTCGAGTTCTGCGCCAAGAGAATCCCCAAGTTCGTGCCCATCAGCGTGTGCGGTTATCACATACGTGAAGCCGGCGCCAGCCTGCCCCAGGAGCTGGGCTACGCCATCCTGATCGGCAAAGCCTACATCCAAAACGCCCTGGATCGCGGACTGGACGTCGACTCCTTCGCCTCCCGCATCAGCTTCAACATGGCCACCTTCCTCGGCTTCTTCGAGGAGATCGCCAAGTACCGCGCCGGACGGCGGTTGTGGGCCAGGATGCTGCGGGACGAGTTTGGGGCCAAGGACCCCAAATCGTGGAAATTCCTTTATATCGCCGGAAGCTCAGGGTTTACCTACTCCCACACCCAGCCGGACAACAACATCGTCCGCGGCACCATCGAGGAGATCGCCAGCATCATATCGGGGTGCAACGCCTCGGCGGTACACACCAAGGACGAGGGCCACTGCATTCCTACCCCCGAGTCTCAGCGAACCGCGCTAAGGACACAGCAGATTATCATTCACGAGACGGATATTCTATCCACCGTGGACCCGCTCGCGGGATCGTATTTCGTCGAGAGCCTCACCGATACCGTGGAGCGGGAAACTTACGAGGTTATGGAAGACATCGAGTCCCGCGGTGGAATCGTCAAGTGCATAGAAGACGGCTACATCCAGCGGATACTGGCGCGCCAGGCCTACGAGGAGCGCCGACAGCGCGAGTCCGGCGAGAAGCCGGTAATCGGCGAGAACATGTTCGTGGAGGAAGACGAGGAGCTCTCGATCAAGTTCCACTACGTCGACCCCTCCTGGTTCCAAGACCAGCTGAGACGTCTGAATGACCTGCGGGAGAGGCGAGACGGCGCGCGAGTCCAGCGCGCCCTGGACGACCTTCGCCGCGCCGCGGAAGGTACCACTAACATCATGGAGCCGCTGGTCGAGGCTTGCCGGTCCTATGCCACTATCGGGGAGATGGCCGGCGTGCTGCGAGAAGTCTACGGTGAATTCAAAGAGCCGGTCGCCATCTTCTGAGTGAAAGGGAGCTACGTAGCGATGAAACCAGAAAGGAATACCATACGAGTCCTCGTGGCCAAGCCCGGCCTGGATGGCCACGATCGCGGGGCGAAGGTGATAGTAAAGACCCTAATGGACGCCGGGATGGAGGTTATCTACACCGGCCGCCACCAGCGGGTCGACCAGGTCGTCTCGGCGGCCATCCAGGAGGACGTCGACGTAATCGGCCTGAGCATATTATCCGGCGCCCACCTTTTCTACACCGATCGGCTGATGGGTATGCTCAAGGAAGAGGGAATGGCAGACAAGGTCGTGGTGGTCGGCGGCAACATCCCCAAGACCGATGTGCCCAAGCTGAAAGAAATGGGAGTGGCCGAGGTATTCTCGACCGGAACGCCGCTGGCCAGGCCGGTGGAGTTCCTGCGCGGCAAATTCGGACTATCGCCCGAGGGTGAGCGTGCTACCCGGCGGCATCTGCAGTAGGAGCGACCGGCTGGTCGCCCTCGTCGGGGTCCGACCCGCTCGATTCGACACTCTTATCGCATTCATAAAACAACACGGAGGCAATAAATGAAAGGTCAGCTCGCTCTGAATCAAGGTCAGGAGATTCTGCGAAAGAACATCCGGCGGCTGTGCGAAGAGATGATCGCCCCGCGGGTGGCCGAGATCGAGGAGACCGGCGTGTTCCCCGAGGACCTCAAGCAGATCATTCGCAAGAACGGACTGATCGGCTTCCCCTTCCCCAAAGAGTACGGCGGATCCGGGGGAGACGAGGTCAGCTTCTGCATACTTGTGGAAGAAGTGGCCCGAGTCAACGGCGATGCTATGATGTGGGTGTCTCAAAACCACCTGGGGGCTCAGCCCATCGTGATCGCCGGCAGCGACGAGCAGAAGAAGAGGTGCTTGCCGGCCATCGCCTCGGGAGAAACGATGTGCTCCTTCGGCCTGACGGAGCCGGAAGGCGGGTCGGACGTAGCGGGCATGCGGACCAGGGCGGAGCTGAAGGGAGATCATTACATCATCAACGGGGGCAAGCGCTTCATTTCCTTTGGCAACATGGCCGGCTACGTCACCGTGTTTGCCAAGACCGATCCCAGCGCCGGAAGGAAGGGCATCAGCTGCTTCATCGTGGAGAAAGGAACACCCGGTTTCTCTGCCCCCCGGGTAGAGAGCAAGATGGCGCTGCATTCCTCCCCCACGGCTGAGCTGGTCTTCGACAACTGCATCGTCCCCAAGGAGAACCTCCTGGGCCAAGAGGGCGATGGCTGGGCCATCGCCATGAAGACCCTTGACGTCACCAGGCCCACCGTGGCGGCCACCGGGCTGGGCATCGCCCAGGGCGCCTTTGACGCCGCCCTGAGCTACGCCAAGCAAAGGGTGCAGTTCGGGCAGCCGATAGCCAGTTTCCAGGCCATTCAGGTTATGCTCTCGGACATGGCCACGGAAATAGAGGCCGCCAGGATGCTGACCTACCGTGCCGCCGCGCTCGTGGACGAAGACGATCGACGGATGGTCAAGTTTGGCAGCATGGCCAAGTACTACGCCACCGACGTCGCCATGAAGGTGACCACCGATGCCGTACAGATCCACGGCGGCTACGGTTACATCAAGGACTTCCCCGTCGAGCGCTTCATGCGCGAGGCCAAATTCTCGCAGATCGTCGAAGGCACCAACCAGATTCAGCGCCTGGTAGTGGCACGCGAGCTCCTGCGAGACTTCTAGCCGTCCCGCCCCTGCGGTTCCTTGCGCCTGCGGGCGAGGCAGCTCTCCCTCTCCCCTTCGGGGAGAGGGATGGGGTGAAGGGCGATGCCCGACTGGAGTAGGGGCCGGATTATGAGCGACCGCACGTATGTGAAATGCATGCGGTTGGAATTAGAACGCACGTGAGACTGCCATGCCTTCGACCCTCACCCTGTCCCCTCTCCCCTTCGGGGAGAGGGGACAGGCGCGTGTCCTCCAGCTAGTGCTTCGGTGACGGCAGATTATGCAGCTCCCCTTTGCCGCAGTCTAACGTGATGCGGTATTCCTGCGTGCGGGCCACCAGGGACATCGGCACCACTATGTCCTTCGGAAACCACTGGCCTTTCCGCACTACGAAAGAGGTGATGCGGTTGGTGCGCTGGTCCGTGATCACCTCATCCACACTTCCCACCCGAGTGCCGTCGGCACAATAAACCGCGGTGCCCTCGCTGATAGTGATGTCCTGAGGCGCGGCGTACTGTACGAAAGGCTCGCCCAGAGCGTGCCGGTGTATAGGCTGCTCGACGGTAGGCTGGCCCAAATCGGCTGGACCGGACACCGGCACCAGGACGTGCGTACGCGAATACATGGGTGGCAGAAGCCAGTGACGCGGAGGTGGAGCGTAATCCGTCTCGACAAAATCAGGCAACGTCTCCACTTCCGGCATCGTCAGTTTCAGGTAGATATTATCCTTGGTGGCACGCTCTATCTCGCCGATCGGCACCACCATATCCCGCACCGGCTCCCGCGTCGCATGCACCACCACGCTGACGAGCTCATTGCCCACCGGCTCGATCACCACCTGATTGACGACGCCGATATCGCGGCCTTCCTTAGACACCGCTCTGGCCCCAATGTTCACTTCCATCGGCGACACCCCTCGAAGATTTCTAAACGCTGAACGTCAAGTGGACAAATGGCGCAAGATGTGTGCCAGGGTGGGCACCTGACGGCGTTCTGCGTTAGGATAAAGCTAACGTTAGTTCGCGCCTGAACGTTAATGCACCGCCCTACTTCCCCTCTTCGCCCTTCAGCCGCTGGGCTTCGATCCACTTCTGCTTCTGGGCGAGCCTTACATCCTGGTCCGTGATGCGGTAGTCGGAAAGAAACCCTGCCTTAAAATCGTCGAATCTGCCCTCCAGTATGGCGCGCCGAGCCTGTTCGGCCAGCCGGATGAGGAACCTGACGTTGTGGATGCTCGCCAGACGGTAGGCCAGCAGCTCTTCCGCCCGAAAGAGATGGTTGATGTAGGCAGCGCTGAATGTCTTGCAGGCGTAGCAGTCGCAGGTTTCGTCCAGCGGCCGGTCCAGGAGCTTGAGCGCGGCGTTGCGGGCGTTGAGACGGCCGCGCGGGGTGAACAGCGCCCCGTTGCGGGCGATGCGCGTCGGCAAAACCGAGTCGAACATATCCACCCCTCGCGCTATGCATTCCAGCAGATCCTCGGGAGACCCGACGCCCATCAAATAGCGCGGACGCTCCCTGGGCAGCAGTGGCACCGTTTCTTCCAGCATCCCGTAGGTCAGCTCTTTGGGCTCGCCCACGCTCAGTCCCCCGATGGCGTAGCCGGGAAACCCCAGCGACGAGAGGAACGAGGCGCTCTCCCTCCGCAGCTCGGGGAACATTCCACCCTGTACAATCCCGAACAGCGCTTGATCGGGCCGAGTCTGGGCCGCCAGACATCGTTCGGCCCATCGATGCGTTCGCGCCAAAGCCTGGCGGTTGTACTCCCGGTCGCTGGGGTGCGGGGTGCATTCGTCGAAAGCCATGATGATGTCGGCGCCCAGCTCCTCCTGAATGGCCACCACCCGCTCCGGGCTGAACCGTTGCTCCGACCCGTCGATGTGCGAGCGGAAGGTTACTCCCTCGTCGTCGATGCGACGAAGATGACCCAGGCTGAACACCTGGAAGCCGCCACTATCGGTTAGTACGGCTCTGTTCCAGGCCATAAAGCGATGCAGCCCGCCCAGCGAAGCGATTACCGACGAGCCCGGCCGGAGAAAAAGGTGATAGGTATTGGAAAGGACGATCGAAGCGCCGGCCCCCTCAAGATCTTCCGGCGCCAACGACTTGACCGTCGCCTGCGTGCCCACCGGCATAAAAACCGGCGTGGCCACAGCCCCGTGGGGCGTGTGCAGCACGCCGGCCCGAGGTGCTGCCTGTCCGAAATCTTTGAGCAGCTTGAAGTCAAACGACAACGATCAGTTCCTTTCCCGATGGTTCTAGAAGTCTTTGACGGAATAGCCGAGGCAATTATAACACCTGCGCCCATCCCGCCTCATCCTCGCACTTGCCCGGTACGTTATCGGCAAGACCCTGCCGGACGTAGGGCAGACGTCCTGCCCGGCATAGGGCGCACGTAATTCATTTTGCCTGGGACCCGTGCTGGAAGGGCGGCCAGGGCAAGTTCCCTCTCCCTCGTGCCGCTCGAGGGAGAGGGAGCCTCGCCGGCCTTCTGGCCAGTGGTGTAGGCCCTATTCTCACGGCAAAGGACGCGAGGACTTGCGTTGTCTTCGCGTCCTTTGCGCTCCTTGCGGTTACGAACTTGCGCTCGGCGGTCTTACCGCATTTTTCCGAATATCTCGTCGACCCGGTCTCGGAACAGCGTCAGGGCGATGCGATCGCGGTTCGGCTGGCCTCGCATCAAAGCGGTGGCCAGATTCTTGGCCTGATCCCAGTGCACCTTGGGCGGCATCGGCGGTTCGTAAGGATCGGTGACCACCTCCACCAGCGCCGGCTTGCCTGCTGCCAGCGCCTGTTCCAGGGCCGGCCGCACCTGATCCGGATGCTCCACGTGAATGCCCACTCCGCCACAGGCATCCGCGAACTTGCAGAAGTCGATGGGCTGCAGCTCCACGCCGTATTCCGGATTGCCCAGGAAGACCATCTGCTCCCACTTGATCTGCCCCAGGACGTCGTTCTTGATCACCACCACCACGATGGGTAGATCGTACTTGACCGCCGTCGCGAAATCGCCCATCAGCATGGTGAAGCCGCCATCGCCCACAAAGGCCACCGATTGACGCTCGGGAAAGGCCAGCTTGGCCGCGATGGCATAAGGCAGGCCCGGCGCCATGGTGGCCAGATTCCCTGAAAGCGAGAACATCTGTCCCCTCTTGAGCTTCCAGAAACGGGAGATCCAGGTGGTGATGGTGCCGCTATCGGTGGAGACAATCGCGTCCTCGGCCAGAATCTCTCCCAGCTTCCAGCCCACCATCTGCGGCTTGATCGGCTTCCCACTCCACTCACCGCGCTTTTCCAGCACCTTCCACCAGTCGCGCATCCCGTGTTGCGCCTTTTTCAGAAAGCTCCGGCTGCGGTGATACTCGACGAGAGGCAGTAACTCCCGCAGCGTGGCCAGGGCATCGCCTACCAGGCCGATGTCGACCGGATAACGAATGCCGATGCGCATTGGATTGATATCGATCTGCACGGCTCGGGCCTGGCCTGGTTTGGGAAGATAGTCCATGTAAGGATAGGAGGTGCCTATCATCAGGAAAGTGTCGCACTCTTCCATCGCTTCTTCCGAAGGACGGGTGCCCAGCAATCCGATGCCACCGGTGGTATACGGGCTGTCGTCCGCTATCACCCCCTTGCCCAGCAGCGCCTTCACCACCGGGGCCCCCAGCTTCTCGGCAAGCTGCTCCACTTCCTCTCCGGCACCCAGCGCCCCCTGCCCAACCAGGATGGCGACCTTCCCACCCTCGTTGAGAATCCTGGCCGCCCTTTCCAAATCGGAGCGTTCGGGGACGACCCGGGGCAATACGAACGGCCCGCCGGTATGGCCCCAGCCGGCGTGGGGATCCACATCGTCCTCCGGCGCCGGTGCCTCCTGCAGATCGTTGGGGAAAGTGATGTGTGACACGGTGCGCCGGCTCAGGGAGGTGCGGCAGGCTATGTCTACCAGCGCCGTCACGTGTTTGGCGCCCATCACCCTCTCGTCGTACTCGGCGACGTCTTCAAAGAGGGCTTCGGTATTCACGTCCTGCTGATAGAACGTGCCTATTAGATCGTGGTAGGTCATACCGGTGAGCGCCAGAACGGGAGCCTGGTCCATCTTGGCATCGTACAGACCGTTGAGCAGATGGACGGCGCCCGGCCCGGAGGTAGCCAGGCATACCCCGAGCCTGCCGGTGTACTTGGCATAGGCGGTAGCCATAAACGCCGCCGACTCTTCGTGTCGCACCTGAATGAATCTAATGAGATCCCGCCGTTTTCGCAGCGCCTCCATAATCCCATTGATTCCGTCGCCGGGCAGTCCGAAAACGGTGTCGACGCCCCACTGCACCAGCCGCCCGATGAGCAGATCAGCCGCCGTATCGCCGGCAACTGTTCCCCGTCCGTCGCTCTTGACGGCCCGCGCTCGCGGACCTCTTGGTGGACTCGCTTCCATATATGGTCCCTCCTGGGCTCACTAGTATAGAAAGCAATTGGCAAGAAGCGTGCCATCAATGCCCCGTCCGCTACGGCGGTTTGAAGGCAACAAGGACTATCCGTCCTCTTACCTCCTTCAAACCGTAACTGATTACGCGCCTTCCACCGACGTCCCGCGACGCACCAAAGGGTTGTGTTCAGAATATTGTTCAATCCTGCGTACAGTACCCACCAACGGTCAAGCTTTCAGAACTCGTACACAGCGTGGTATAATGTCGGAAAGCACAGGGTTTTGCGGAGCGTGATGGATATGGAAAAGCGCCGGAGGCAACCTAAGCCGAAGACAAGCATTACAGAAGTCGCATTGCGCCTGTACGCGCTTCAGAATCCAGAAATTGAGGAGTACTTGCAGCAAGTGCGTCGTCGCTATGGCAAGTATGCTGTACCTGCTCAAGAAGTGCGGGCAATGATGGACAAGGCGCTGGGTAGTCATACTCTCAGCCAGGAATTGCATAAGCTGCGCGGCGACTGAGATGACAGTCTACTACATCGAGAGCTCAGCGCTCGTGAAGCGCTACAAGTCAGAGACCGGATCGGACTTTGTGGAGGAACTTTTCGAGAGCAAAGTTGGTGGCGAGCTTTTCGTCACTTCCTACCTGTCTGTGCTGGAGGTAAACACGGTCGCCGCCCGCTTGCTGAAAGCGAAGCAGATAGAGAAGCGACAATACGAGCAGTTGGTAGCTAGTTTCGCGCGGGACATCTCTGCGTACGATCTTGTGGTAGTGCCGGTAATCAACACGCTTGTACATGAAGCGCTGGAGAGGTTGCCTGACTGCGCTCTGCGCACTGCCGACGCGTTGCAGTTTTCAACTGTAATCAGAGCAAAACGAGGGGCTGGGGATCAGCCTTTTTTTGTAGTCAGCGCCGACAAAGAAGTCGGCCAAACCTGCGAAAGCCAGGGCCTTGGTATCCTCGATCCAGAACTCCCCGTCGCGCTAGAACATCTACGGGCGCTCCGATGATCGTCAGTGTGCCTTCTTCCTTACATTCCCATTGAGCTATTACAGGGGAGCTAACGGGTCAGATGCATCGCAACCTTAGACCTTCCAGCCGTCCCTTTTTCTTAACACACGTTTAACACACTTTGCCCACTCCTATGCTATAATTGCAGCCATGTTGCCGCAGGTTTGTCAGTAGCTTTGCGGCGATTTCACTGCACACTTTCTATCCACCACACTGTCAGACACGGACGACGATGTCCCTCGGTGTTCGCAACGCAGTTAACGTACGATTAGGGCGTTGTTGCAGCCAACATCATCGGAGGTAGGCTAGTGAAGCTAATGCGGTTCTCGGGGTTGGCCACTCTTGCTCTCGTTTCCATAGTGCTCTCTACTTCCTGTTCTGCCCTGGGGCAACAGTCCCCGTCCCAAGGCGGAATGGGAGGAGCAAGACAAAGGCCTGCGGTTGTGGTCAGCGTCGTTCCAGTTAAGGAAGGCCAGATTTCCGCCGTACTCACATATTCCGGGAGCATCCAGCCGAAGGCGCAGGTCAACCTGGTGCCCAAGGCTTCCGGCCGAATTGAGAAGATCCTGGTGGAGGTGAGCAAGCGTGGTAAGAGCGGGCGATGCTGTGGCCTAGCTGGACCACGCCACCCTCGACGCTCAGGTGAAACAGGCAGAGGCGAACGTGTCCGCCGCCGAGGCACGCCTGGCTGTGATGAAATCCGGGGGGAGATCGGAGGACGTCGCGGCCACGGAGGCACAGCTCAAGGGCGCTCAGGCCAGGCTTGACATTGTAAAGCGCGGAGCATCGGAGGCCGATTTGCAGTCCGCCCAGGGTGGCGTCGCCTCGGCTCAAGCGCGCCTGGACAAAGCTCGGGCCGATCTCGCCCGGCTCAAGAACCCCCCGTCTCAGGACGAGCTAACGGCGGCCAAAGCATCGAGCGCTCCCGATCCCTTCAGCAGATAACGGGGGATGTCCGCCGGGCGGCCGGCTCCATCCCGGAGATGAATGCCCAGGCTATGATCCAGAGCCCCTTGGGCGGCGGAGGTGGCGGCGGCGGCGCGCAGATTCGGATTATGGGGGATAACCTGAGCACCTTGATGGAACTCGCCGATCAGGTCGAGCAGACGATAAGGCAAGTTCCCGGCGTCGTGGACGTGCGCAACGCCGCCGCCTCCAGCGAGCCCGAGGTGAGAGCGGTCCTAAACCGCAAGCGCATGTCAGAGACTGATTAAATCAAGATTCCCTTTTCGTTGGCGAGGTGTGTGGTGTTGGGAAAAACACGTGTTCTCACTCTAGTTTCTTTGCTACTCTTCCTGGCAGCGCAATCGTTTCCTGCCGCGGCAGAAGACGACAATGCCAGGTATTTTCCGACCACGGGCCATTCCGTTGGTGGCGATTTCTTGACCTTTTTCGACACCCACGGAGGGCTCGACGTGTTCGGCTACCCCAGGACGGAGCAGTTCGTCGAGAACGGCCGCACGGTGCAGTACTTCCAGCGCAACAGAATGGAGCTCTGGCCGGAGAACCCGGACCCCTACAAGGTCCAGTTAATGTTGATCGGCAGCGTCGTGCTCGGCCCGGGAGACCCTCCCATCGCGAACGATCGAATCCCGTCGCCCGATGATGCCGGCATCCGCTACTACCCGGAAACCGGCCACACCATCTCTCAAGACTTCAAGGATTTCTTCGATAGCCACGGCGGGCTGGACGTCTTCGGATACCCTATCACGGAGCCCAAGAAACAAGGCGACCTGTTGGGGCAGTACTTCCAGCGCGCGCGCTTCGAGCGCTGGGGGTCCGCCCCGGTAACGTTAGGTCTCTTGGGCGATGAGTACATATTCCGCCAGGGTAGGGTTCCCGCCTCGCTGACCGCGCCGGTGCTTCAATCCGTTGTTGCCGCGGCGCCGGACCAGGCATCCGTAAGTACTGGCTCTGGCACCAAAATAGTCTTCCAGAAATCCAACGGCGGTCCGATCTACTCGATCGACCCCGACGGCTCGGGCCAGAAGCAAATCGCGACCGGAACGGACCCTTCCCTCTCACGCGATGGCCAGAAACTGGTCTACGCCTCCTGGAGCTATCCTGAAGGCATACGCGTTCTCAACCTCGCCACCGGAGAGGATACCGAGCTCTTTTCGGTGCACGAACCGAGAGCGCCGATGTGGTCCCCGGACGGCAGCAAGGTCGCCTTTTACGTCAAGACCCAGGGCTACCGGAGGGGGAGATTCGGTCGCGGCTTCGAACAAGATGACTTCTTCAACATCGTCGTCCTCGACGTTTCCCAGAAAAAGACTTCCAATCCTCCCGATCAGCCCGCCCACAGCTTCAGCCCATCCTGGTCGCCGGATGGCAACCGGCTGGTGTTCAAGGGAGACAAAGGCCTTTACATCACATCGGGCGACTCTACCACCCAGATCGACCAGACCAACACGCGCTTCGCGTTTCCGGTGTGGTCACCCGACGGCAAAACCATAGCCTTGATGTACCATCAGCACGACCACTGGGAGATCGGCGCCATCAACGTCGACGGCACCGGCCTGCAGCTTCTCACCAGCAGCCAGCCATTCACCACGCCGGCCAACAATGTGGCCCCGGCCTGGTCTCCCGATGGGAGCAAGCTGGCCTTCTTGTCCGACCGCGACGGGGCCTGGAAGCTGTACACCATGAGCGCGGACGGAACGGGCCAGAGCAAGCTTTCCGACGAGACGATCGATTACAGCTGGTCGATGGAGCGAGCGGTGTACTGGGGGAAGAAGTGAAGCCTCAATCTTGCCCCTCCCTGCCGGTTGTGCTAAACTAGCGACACACTTCACTGGGTTTTCCACCACCCGTGGCCGTGCATTATCTTCTGCCTGGATATTGCTGGATCGAGGAATCTTTTTCTCTTTAAGGAGGTGCGAGGATGACTCAGGGCAGAGCTCTCGAAGATACCCAATTGTCTCAGATGGTCTCCTGGCTGGACGAGCAGAGGAAGCTGGACAAGGATCAGATCCTGTCCCTGCAGCAGGACATCGAGCGTCTCAGTCTTTCGGTGAGGGAGCTCACCGCGCACATCCACAAGGTTGGGGACGACTTGACCCAGGGCCAGTCTCGGATCTCTACGCTCCCTCTGATGGAAGAAGGAGTGAGACAGGCCAGACAACAGCTGTTGATCCTCCAGCAGCGCGTGGACGAAAGCCAGGAGCTCCAGGGGAAGGAGGTTCTCCTACGCCAGGCCGAGGCCGAGCGAGATCACCGCGCACTGGTGGACGTTGGGCAGCAGATTCTGGAGATCCGTCAGCTTATCGAAGCCGGAGGTGCCAGAGTTCGCTCTGTGGCCGACGAGGTGACGCGAACGCGGGCGTCTGTGGAGATACTGCCCGGCCAGATCGAATCGGTCGATAAGTCGGTCTCGGGGATTGGCTCTCGCGTGCTCGTCCTCGAAGAGACGGCTCGACGCCAGGAGTCCAGAATTGCCTTGCTGGAAAAGTCGGTGGAAACGCTGCAATCAGATTTCTCCCGCATTCTGCAGTGGCAACAGGCGGCAGATCTGCGCTGGACTCGGCAGATCTCCGGCTGGCAACAGCAAATGGAGGACTGGCAGCGCGAGGGAGATGACCGGGGCAAACTGGTTCAGCAGTTCGTCAAACAGATCTCATCGGTCAAGGAGGACGTGCAGCAAGTGCGGCTTGGCCTGGCCCAGATACACCAGTCCAGCGAGGATCAGGCCGCCGTTCTGACTCGCTTCGAGGGAATCCGCGTGCACGATCGAGAGGAAGTCCATCGCGTCGAGCAGGGAGTGGATGCGCAGCGCCGACGCATCGACGAGCAGGTGGGTGCGATCAAACAGCTCCAGGAACAGTTTCTCCAGGGCGTCCAGGAGATCTCCACCGTCGGCAGCCGCGTCGACACGGGCCAGAGACGGGTGGAAGAGCTGGTTGCGCAGCTAAGCCTCCTGGACCAGCGACAACGACAGGGCGTCGAGGTCGCCGACCAGCTGCGTCGAGAGATCAGGGAAGTGGGACAGAAGATCGATCAGCACATACAGCGCTGGCTCTTGCAGGTGGAAGAGGACCGCCACAGGGCGGAGGAACAGGTCGGAGAGGCGCAGCGCATGGAAGAGCAGGCGAAATTGCGCGAAATCGCGGAGCTTGAACGTCAGATCGCCGAGATCCGGGAACGATTCTCGAAGGTAAGGGCGAGCTAGCTTGACCAGGAAGACGGGCATCGAACCCATAACATCGCTGGAAGATGCGGTAGACGTAGATGAGCGAGAGCGCGAGCCATTTCAAGGCAGACTCCTCGCCTTCAAGATAGCCACCGTAATCGTTTTCGCCATACTGATACGACAGCTCTGGTGGCTGCAGATCGTACGAGGTGAGGAATACCGCGAGCGAGCGGACAACAACCGTTTCAGACTGATGTCAATCGAGGCTCCCCGCGGTGTTATCTACGATCGCAACAAGATACTCCTCGTGCGTAATACCCCCAGTTACGCCGTGACCATTATTCCCGCCGATCTGCCCAAAGAAGCGGATATGGTGTTCGAGCGCCTGGGGAAGGTCCTGGAGATTCCACAGGCCAGGATTCGAGAGCTGGTGGAGCCGGCACCCAAGGGCAAGCGCACCACCGACTCGTTCACCCCGGTGCAAATCAAGTCGGGCGTAAGCTGGGAGGTAGCCTATGCGGTGGAAGAGAGACACTTAGAGCTTACCGGGGTGCACGTACAGATTCAGCCGGTCCGGGAGTATCTCGACGGTCCCCTTACGTCCCAGATCTTGGGCTACGTGGGACAGATATCAGGAGAACAGTACGAGAAGTACCAGGACGATCGAGAGAAGAAGTACACCATCAACGATCGCATCGGGCAAATGGGCATGGAGCTCACCCTGGAGCACGAGCTGCGCGGAACCCCGGGGGAGAGGCATATGGAGGTTGACTCTACCGGACGCGAGGTGGACGCCCTCTTCGTGCAAAACCCGATTCCGGGCCACAACGTGCGCCTTACCATAGACATCGCGCTGCAGCGCGAGATAGCCAGAATACTTCAGAACCACCTGGTCGAAGTGGGCGGATCCGCTACCGCCATTGCCATGGACCCCCGCAATGGCCAGGTTCTGGCGATGGTCAGCCTTCCCAGCTACGATAATAACATGTTCTCGCGCGAGATAAGCTCGGCCGAGTTGAATGCGCTGCTCAACGATCCCCTGCGGCCGCTAATAAACCACGCCATCAGCGACGTCAATGCGCCGGGCTCCACGTTCAAGATCGTGGTGGCTTCGGGGGCGCTTCAAGAGCGCGTGGTGGACAAGTACACGAAAGTGTATTGTCCCGGGTACATCTTGATTCCCAACCCCTTCGGCGGAGTGGCGGCCAGGATGAATTGCTGGGCGGCGCACGGGATACAGGACATGATTAGCGGGCTGGCCAACTCCTGCGACGTGTACTTCTATACCCTGGGCGGCGGCCCCACCGATGGCAAATGGCAGGGATTGGGGACGGAGAGGATGGCCAAGTACTCCAGGCTGTACGGTTTTGGAGCGCGCACCGGGATCGATCTACCGGGAGAGACCACCGGACTCATCCCGAACGAAGAATGGAAGAAGGTGACCGTCGGCGAGCCCTGGTACAAAGGCGATACCTACAACATGGCGATCGGGCAGGGCTACGTAACGGTGACGCCCATACAGCTAATGAACGCCTACGTAGCGCTGGCCAACGGAGGGACCCTCTTCAAGCCCCGGGTAGTCGCCGAGATAACCGACGCCGAGGGCAACGTGGTCAAGTCGTTCGCCCCAGAGGTCATCAGGCAGTTGCCGGTCGACCCTCAATACCTGGCGACTGTCAGAGACGGGCTGAGAGCCGGCATGCTCATCGGTAAGACCGACAACGGCACCTCGTACGTCGGCACGTCCTACGACTCGGAAGTCCCCGGTTTGCGTATCGCCGGGAAGACGGGCACGGCGCAGTATGGAGAGCCGGATGAAAAGGGTGACTTGCCGACTCACGGGTGGTTCGGGGCCTTCGCCCCGACGGAGGCTCCGGAGATCGCGACGTTGGTGTTCATAAACAAGGGCGGGGGAAAGGTCTCGGCGAACATCACCGCCGAGATTATGCGCGCCTACTTCCACGTTCCCGAGACGGGCACTCGATGATGGAAACCAAGGTCTGGCGCCACTTCGATCCTTACCTCCTGGTTCTGATTCTAGTGCTCATGTTGTACGGGGTGCTGATGGTGCACAGCGCCACGTTTCAGCCCGACCGGCAGGGAATGCCCAGCGACCTCGCCTACCGTCAGCTCGGCTATGGGGTGCTGGGATTGTTTGGTTTCGCCGTCGTCGTGACCATCGATTACCGCATCTTAGGGAACTTCGCCACCGCCGGTTATATCCTGATGGGCGTTTTGCTGGTGGTCGTGCTCGCCTTGGGGAGAATCTCGCACGGCGCGCAGCGCTGGATTGACCTGGGGATCTTTCCCCTCCAACCTTCGGAGCTGGCCAAGCTGTTCCTGATCATCGCCCTGGCAAAATACTTCTCCGATCACGAGGAGGATATCCGTCAGTTTCGGTACGTGCTGTTTTCGTTGATCCTGGTCGCCATACCGTTTGTCCTGACCTTTCTGCAACCTGACCTTGGCTCGGCGGCCATTCTGGTCTTCATCTGGGTGGGGATGGCGGTAATGGCCGGGGTGCGCCTGATGCATTGGTTGATCCTGGGTATCTTCGCCGCGGCACTTTCTCCGGTGCTTTGGCTGAGCATGCACGACTACATGAAAACCCGTTTGACCATCTTCCTCGACCCGCACAGCGACCCTCTCGGCGCGGGCTACAACGTAATTCAGGCTTTGACGGCGGTGGGCTCAGGAGGATGGATCGGCCGCGGGTTTACCTCGGGGACCCAGAGCCAGCTGCACTTCTTGCGCGTTCAGTACGCCGACTTCATTTTCTCGGTGCTGGCCGAGGAGTTGGGATTTATCGGGGCCATGGCGCTTTTCCTCCTATTTGTAGTCTTGCTACTCCGATGCCTGCGGGTGGCAGGGTTATCCTCCGACTCATTCGGCAGGCTCATCTCCATCGGGGTGGTTAGCTGGATGATGTCCCAGGTCCTGGTAAACGTTGGGATGAACATCGGACTGCTACCGGTCACCGGCGTTCCCCTTCCCTTTATCAGTTACGGTGGGAGCTCGCTCATCATCACGATCCTCTCGATTGGCATCCTGGAGAGCGTAGTGATGCGGCACAAGAAGATAGAATTCTAGTGCAACGACCGTTGCATGGTATAATCATGAATTGTAGGATGCAGCGTTTGCATCGGGAGGGTACACAAAGTGACCCAGCTGATGATAGTTCGCAGACTCACTCTGCAACCCGGGCGCATCAATGAAGCCGTCAAGTGGATCAAGGCCAAAGAGGCTGACCGCCGAAAGGCCGGGCAGGTTTTCCAGGTGCTGGCCAAGAGCATGACCGACCCGCACGAATACATGTTCGTTCAAGTGTGGGAAAGTCGAGATGCCTACAATAGGTGGAGCAAGAGCCCCGAGCGGGCGGCCTTAGCGGAGGAGCGCAAGACGCTTTTCGCCCACGAGCCGATCCTGTATTACCAGGTTCTGTAAATCAGTTTCGTTTGTGTAGCCCCGCGACTGAAGCCGGGGCTACACAAACGAAACCGGACCTGAGCTGATTGAGCGGCGGAGAGTCCGCGAAGGCGAACTTGGTATGGGTTGCCCGCGACTGCAGTCGCGGGGCAAGCCTCACGTAGAGACGCGGATAGCCGTTTAGCGTTAGCGAAACAGCCTGACGAAGTTGCCGTCAAAAGTTCGCAAGAATTCGTGCATTTCCAGAACGTCGTCGGCAGAGATCGGAGGTGCGCAGATCCTCGACCGAATTCCCGCCGTTTCCCCCACCGCGGTCGCGGCTTCCCCGATGCGAGCGGTTCCAATGCCGTAAGTATCACAGACCCCGCAATGCACCAGCACTTTGTAGAGATCGTCTTTGCGACCCAGAAACTTGAGGAGAGAATAGCGTCCCTTACACGTCGGACATCTGACGCCACTAAGGATATGGCTTTCGAAGTGTTCGTTCCCCACCCGTCGCTCCTCCCGAAGCACATTATGGCAGAGGCCAATTCAGAGGTACCCGATGGTTGCGCCTGGATTCCAGCCCAAACGAGTATATTCTTGGCAAGGCAGCTTGTCAAGAGATGTGAGGAGGATTTTTTGGCGTTTGTTTGATGCGCATTAACAGATGGATCAGGCTTTTTGGGACTCGACAACCTTGTCGAAGATCCGGTCGGCCACCTCCCGCTTCGGGAGCACCGGAAGCTCGGTCAGGGCGCCGGAGGAATCGATGAGGGTGACGCGGTTGGTCTCACTGCCGAAGGCGCTTTCGGCGGAGGTGATCTGGTTGGCGGCGATGAGCTGAAGGCGCTTCCTTTCGAGCTTGGATCGGGCGTTGGCTATCAGGTCGTCGCTCTCGGCCGCAAAGCCCACCTTGAAGAGGCGGCCGCCGGGCGGCAGCTCCCCCAGAATGTCGGGGTTTCGCACCAGCTCCACGGAGAGCCCGGGCTGGTTCTCACGCTTGATCTTGTGATCGGCCGCCCGGTTCACCCGGTAGTCGGCCACGGCGGCGGCCATAACGAGGATATCGGCGCCGGCCACCGCTTCCTCAACCGCGCGTTTCATCTCCACCGCCGTCTGTACCTGCACCACGCTCACCCCTGCGGGTAGCGGGACGTAGGTTGGCGCCGCCACCAGCACGACGGCTGCACCACGGTCGCGGGCGGCTTCGGCCAGGGCGAAACCCATCTTCCCGGACGAACGGTTGCCGATAAAGCGCACGGGATCGATGGGCTCCTGCGTCCCTCCGGCCGTCACGACCACTTTCTTCCCCGCCAGGTCACCCAGCCGGCCCAGCACCTTACGAACCGCCACCTCGATTTCGTCGAGCTCGGCCAGCCGCCCCTGGCCGACCGCACCCGAGGCCAGACGGCCGTAAGCGGGGTCGACGAAGGTCACGCCCCGGCCCTTGAGCCTGGCGATGTTCTCTTGCGTGGCGGGGTTCTCGTACATATTGGTTTCCATGGCCGGAGCGACGACGACCGGCGCTTTGGTGGCCAGGACGGTGGTGGAGAGCATATCGTCGGCGATCCCGCAGGCGAGCTTAGCAATCACGTTGGCGGTGGCCGGAGCGATGAGGACCACATCCGCCCTTTTGGCCAGGGCGACGTGGGCGATGTTGGTCTCCGAGAGCAAGCGGAACATGTCGGTGACCACCGGCCGCTGCGTAAGGGCCTGGAAGGTGAGCGGCGCGACGAACTTCTGGGCCGACTCGGTCATTATCGTGTCGACAATCGCACCCGCTTTGGTCAGGCGGCTGGCCAGATCGGCGACCTTGTAGGCGGCGATGCCGCCGGTGACCCCCAGCACGATGCTCTTATTGGCCAGCAACTTCCACCCCCCGATTAAGCTCGTAGATGAGGCGCAGGCCTTCCAGCGTCAGGCGTTGGTTGACGACCTCGATCGTCGAGGTTTCTTTGGCAATTACCTCCGCCAGGCCACCGGTGGCGACCACTCGCGCTCTGCCCATTTCCTGTTCAAACCGGCTGATCAAACCTTCGACCAGGCCCACGTAGCCGTAAAGGATGCCGGACTGCATGCTGGCAATCGTGTTGCGGCCGATGGCCTGTTTGGGCCTGACGAGCTCCACGCGCGGGAGCTTGGCCGCGAATCTAAAGAGGGCATCACTGGAGATGCCTATGCCCGGGCAGATGGCGCCTCCCAGGTAATCCCCCTCGGCTGAAAGCGCGTCGAAGGTGGTGGCGGTGCCGAAGTCCACGACTATGGCCGGACCCCCGTACAGTCGATGCGCCGCCAGGGCATTGACGATGCGGTCGGCCCCGACCTCCTTGGGGTTCTCGAAAAGGATGCGCACGCCGGTCTTAATACCCGGTCCGACCACCAGCGGGATAACCCCAAAGTACTTCTCGCTCATCTCCTTGAAGGTGGTCGTCAGGGTTGGCACCACGCTGGAGAGAATCACGTCTTTGACGGTGGTCATGGCCAGGCCACGGTAGGCGAAGAGGTTGCGCAGGAGCATGGCGTATTCGTCGGGCATGCGATGGCCCTCGGTGGCTATGCGCCAGTCGTCGACCAGCTCCGGCCCGCGATATATACCGATTACGATGTTGGTGTTTCCGACGTCAATCGCGAGGAGCATTTCCATCCCAACCTCGGCGTTTATTTTACAGCAGTTGAGCCTATGCCTCAAGGAGACAGTGTATCACCGCGGAGGACGCGGAATTTTCATTTATCTCTTATCCCTGCGCTCTCTGCGCCTCTGCGGTGAATTAGTATCCCGCCTAAAGAATTGCCGCAATACGACGGTGAGTTCAGGCCAGAGTCTCGTTCATACTTCCGGAGCGGTAGCCCTGCAAGTCCACGGTGACGTAGGTGAAGCCCAGCTCCTTGAGCCGCTGCGCGATGCGCTCGGAGACCCTTGTAGCCAGCAGCGCGGGAAAGCTCTCCCGCGGCACCTCGATGCGAGCGATGTCATCGTGGTGCCGCACGCGCACCTGGGTGAAGCCAAGGTCCCGGATGAACTGCTCGGCCAGGTCTATCTGGCTGAGCTTGTCGATAGTGATCCTGTCCCCGTAGGGAAAGCGCGAGGACAGGCAAGCAAAGCTGGGCTTGTTCCAGGTCGGAAGTCCCAGGTCCTTGGAAAACCTGCGAATGTCCTCTTTAGTCAGCCCGGCTTCCATCAGCGGGCTGCGCACGCCGATTTCTTTGGCCGCCTGGCGCCCCGGGCGATGGTCGTCGAGATCGTCGTGGTTCGAGCCGTCGAGGACGTGCTTCAGGCCCCGCCGGTCCGCCATCTGGCGGAGCTTCGAAAAGAGCTCGGTCTTACAGTAGTAGCAGCGGTTGGGTGGATTGTTGGCGAAGTTGTCGTCGCGCAGCTCTTCGGTGGAGATGATCTCATAGGGGGCGCCAAGCGCCTGAGCCGTGGCTTTGGCCTCTTCGATCTCCCTGGAGGGGTAGGTCTCGGAGGTGGCGATCACGGCGAGGGTCTTGGACCCGAGCACATCGCGGCAGACCTTCAAGAGCAAGGTGCTGTCCACCCCACCGGAGTAAGCGACCAGAACGCTATCCAGGCTCTTAATGATATCCGCTAACCGCTCCAGCTTGGCTTCGTAAGCTATGGCTTGCATTTGCACCTCGATGTTAAATGGACGGGTAGCCAACTCCCTCTCCCCTTCGGGGGGCTGGGGTGAGGGGCGATCTCAGACTTCAGAGGACCAAGCTCCCGCTCAACCCTACCGATGGCTGAAAGTTCGGCCGGCCCCTACAACGTACATACCTCTGCCTCGTGAATCCGGCCATCTACTATTCTGAAACCCCTGACGACAGGCTCATCGTCGTTCATCAAAGAGATGATTATGTAAAACGAGTCGGGATAGAAAGCCAGCTCCAGGTCGGTGGCCGAGGGATAGGCTGGGGATTTGGGATGGGAATGGTAAATGGCCAGCAGATCCCAGCCCTTCAGATCGATCTCCTTCCAGACCGAGAACAGCTCCTGCGGGTCCAGGGAATAGCGAGTGGTCTTGTTCTCGTGTACGTTGGTCCCGCGATAGAGCTTAACCCCTCTGCCTTTCCTCCCCGCCACCAGGCCGCAGGCCTCGTTGGGCTTCTCGGCCCTGGCGTGGGAGATCATTTGGTCTATGTATTTGCGTTCCAGGCGAACCGTCAGTTCCATAATCACTTCGCCGGCTGCATCAGGCTCAGATACCGCTCGCCGGTATCGGGAAGCACCGCGACGACCAGCTTTCCCTCCCCCATCTCCGCGGCCACTCTCAGGGCCACCGACACGCTGGCGCCGGATGACGGGCCGGCCAGGATGCCCTCCTCGCGGGCCATTCGCCGCGCGGCTTCGTAAGCCTCTTCGTCGGCGACCGTCTCGACCCGGTCGATAACCGACTGATCGACCACCCCCGGAATGAACCCGGCGCCGATGCCCTGGATGTGGTGAAGGCCCGGCCGCCCACCCGATAGAACGGCGGAGCGCGCCGGCTCCACGGCGATCACCTTGACTTGCGGCGCCCTCTCCTTGAGAACGGCGCCCACCCCCGATATAGTGCCTCCGGTTCCCACCCCGGCCACAAAGGCATCCAGCTGGCCGTCCGTGGCCTCCAGAATCTCGAGAGCCGTGGTGCGGCGGTGGGCTTCGGGATTGGCCGGGTTGACGAACTGCTGGGGCATAAAGTAGCCGTGCTCGCGCACCAGCTCCTCGGCGGCATAAATGGCCCCGGACATGGCCTCGATGGCCGGCGTCAACACGATCTCGGCCCCGTAGAGGGAAAGCAGCGTGCGCCGCTCGACGGTCATATCCTCGGGCATGGTCAGGACGAGGCGATAGCCTTTCACCGCGGCTACCAGGGCCAGGCCGATGCCCGTGTTGCCGCTGGTCGGCTCCACGATAGTGTCGCCGGGCTTCAGCTTCCCGCTCCGCTCCGCTTCCTCGACCATCGAGAGCGCGATCCTATCCTTGACGCTGCCGCCCGGATTGGACGACTCCAGCTTGGCCAGAACGGTCGCCCATCCAGGCTTAACCATCCGGCGAAGCCTGACCAGGGGCGTCTTGCCAATCAAGTCCAGCACGCTGTCGACCACGAGCGACGCCATTGTTAGTTCTCCCAACCGTTCGCGAAGATCGTTCGATGGTATTCTACCTTTCCACGAAATGCGGTGTCAAATGGGGGCGCCCGCATAGAACAAGTTTTGAGGGGCGCAAAACAACGGCCTCTACCTACGACCGCGCGAGATCAAGCGACCCTGGCTCAATGCAAGGACTGTCGAACTTCCTCGTCTTGCCCCTCCAAAGTCGTCAGTTGGCGCTTTGGAAATCCGCAGGCTTCTTGCCCTTCCTGGAATAGTATCGCTCGAAGAGCCAGCGGTAGAAGAACTTGGCAAACTCGGGGTCGTCGGTGACCTGCTTGTAGAAACGAAAGTCGGCGTCGATCATTTCCTGCAGCCGGTCGTTGACCACGTGATCGAAGGTCAGGCGCACGTTATCTGGGGGGTTGACGCGAACGCTGGCCTCCAGAGCAGTATCTTCGTGCAGGCGCGCCTCCAGCTGCTGGATGAAAACCTTGTCTTCCTCCGTGAAGTCGGTGCCGAAGCGCTGGTTAAGCTCATGGATGATCTGCGAGAGGGATTCGAGATTCTCGGGCGGTATCTCGTGGACCTTCTTCAGGCCCAGTGGGTCAAGCTCCGCCGACCCCCGCTCCAGCTTGATCTTGCCACTGGAGGTCTTGCGGATAGTGTAAGATGCGATATCTATGTTCTGCTGGATCTCCACGGGGAGTCTATCTCGCGGGGCCGGCAGCTTGCGCAAGAGGAGGCGGCCGTAGACATAGAGCTTCTCCAGGTCGGTATCAACAAACGTGACTATCTGCGAGAGGAAGGCATACAGCCGGACGTATTCGGCTAGTTGACCGCGGAATGCAGCCCTATCCTCCTCTTTAGCTGCCTTGTATCTGTCCATGGCGGGGGCAAGGGCCGAGTGCAGTTTCGCCTGGCTGGCCCTGGTCCCAAAGTAGACCGCCGCGAAGCGATTCACGTCTGCCTGCTCGAAGATATGAAAGGCTTCAAGGCGATTCTGGAGGTCGTAGAGCAAATTGGGGTCGGTGGCCTCCTGGAGCATCGTGGTCTCATAGTAAGGTTGGAAGGACTGCTGGATGTCAAAAGCTTCGTTGGCGAAGTCCAGAACCATAGTCTCGTTTTTGTCGAGGCACACCCGGTTGAGTCGGCTCAGGGTTTGAACGGCGTTGACACCACGCAGTCTCTTGTCCACGTACATCGTGTGCAGCAAGGGCTGGTCAAACCCGGTCTGGAATTTGTTAGCCGCGATAAGCAGGCGGTATTCGTCGCGCTTGAAGGCCTCGGCGGTCTGCTTCTCGGGGAAGCCATTCATCCCGGCCTCGGTGAAGAGCGCCCCATCGTCCTTGACGGTCCCCGTGAAGGCCACCAGGGATTTGAAGGGGTACCCTTTCTCTTTGAGGTAGGCGTCGACGGCCAGCTTGTAGCGGACGGCGTGAAGTCGCGAGCGAGTGACGATCATCGCCTTGGCCCGGCCGCCAATGCGGCCAGCTATCTGCTGGGCAAAGTGCTCGACCATGATCGCCACTTTGGCGTCGATGGCGTGCTCGTGAAGGTCGACGAGGCAGAGG
>JAMDCE010000260.1 GCA_023489135.1 Chloroflexota bacterium | reverse complement strand
ATGCAAGGAAGAGATATCGCCATTGTGATTGGCGCAGTCGTTCTCGTTTTGCTGCTCATCAGTTTGCTAGGCGGTGGCATGATGATGGGTTGGGGCATGGGACCTGGAATGATGGGCTGGGGAGGCTATGGCTTTGGCATATGGGGGATCATCATGGGTATTGTGATGCTGCTCTTCTGGGTTCTCATCATCGGCGGAATTGTGTTGCTCGTCGTCTGGCTTGTCAGACAAGGACAACCCGCGGCGGCCGGTCCAGCTGGTGGTAGAGGGGCCCTCGAGATTTTGAAAGAACGTTACGCCCGGGGCGAGATCACGCGTGAGCAATACGATGAGATGCGGCGCGACATAGAGGGACGTTAGGAGGCCGGCCAATGCGGGCAAAAGGATTTCTCATCGCCGGGCTGGTCGCTCTGATCGTTGGGATCGTTGGTCTCATCGTCAGCACTGCGATCGCCGCACCCTCTGGCTTCAGCAGTTGGGACTTCGGTATGGGTCCTTCCCCTGAAAGGATGATGGGGATGTCTGCAATGATGGGCGGGCCAGTGGCTGCAAGCGCAACTCCGATTGGCATCGAACGGGCTGGCGATAGCGTTCGCAACTACATCGCCAGCTCCGGCAACCCGAACCTCGCGCTAGACGAGGTAATGGAGTTTGGTGCCAACTACTATGCTCAAGTGATAGAACGGGATACTGGTGTGCATGCCTTCGAGCTGCTCATCGATAAATACTCGGGAGCGGTGTTCCCTGAAATGGGACCAAACATGGTTTGGAACACCAAGTACGGGATGATGGGGTGGCGACGCTCCAGTCAGAGCGCGGAAATGCCTATCGGGCCGGACAAGGCGCAAGAGCTAGCAAGGCAGTACCTCAAAACACAGGGGTTGCCGCTCGACGTAGCCGAGCCCGATCATTTCTACGGTTATTACACCTTGCATACAGTACGCAGGACGGCGGGAGATATTGAGGGAATGCTCTCCGTCAACGGCTACAACGGCGAGGTTTGGTACCACGCATGGCACGGTCCTTTCATCCAGATGCAAGACTTCCAGGCGGGAGCCAGTGGTGGAGGGCGATGACGGAGACTGGCCCAGATGATGTGCGGACGGCAAAGGTGCGCTCCCGTTACGACCGTATCGCCGCCATCTACGATTTCCTTGAGTCCCCCATGGAAAGAGGAGGCTTTTCTCGTTGGCGGGAGCGGCTATGGGCGCAGGTGAAGGGGCCTCGGGTCCTTGAGGTCGGCGCGGGCACCGGAAAGAACTTTGTCTACTACCCGAAAGGCGTTGAGGTCACGGCCATCGATTTTAGCCCGAAGATGTTAGTGAAAGCCCGGCAGCGCGCCGAACGGGAGGGAATTCACATTGATCTGCGGCTCATGGACGTCCAGCATCTGGAGTTTCCTGACAACACCTTTGATTCTGCGGTGGCGACTTTCGTTTTCTGTTCTGTTCCCGACCCAATTAGGGGTCTGAAAGAGTTGCAGCGTGTCGTGAAACCTGACGGGAAGATTCTCCTTCTGGAGCACGTGCGTCCCACCGGTTTCGCCGGAACATTGGCAGATGTCGTTAATCCCCTCGTAGTGCGTCTTTGGGGCGCCAACATCAACCGTTGCACGGTTGAGAATGTGGAGCGCGCCAGCCTCGTGATTGAGCGCGTCGAGGATCTGGCGAGGAATATCGTGAAGCTAATCATCGCCCGGCCGGGTAAGTGACTGTCTCAACCACTAAACTCCTGCTTCGGTTTCGGGCCATTACGCATTCGTTTACTTACGTGCCCGTATCCCGTAATGGTATGGCCCTACCTCGAATCGGTCGACGTTGTGGAAACCAGAAGCCTGCAGGGCCGCCTGCACCTCCTCTGCTGCCAGCCGCTCGTCTTGAGGCGGCCCCATCTCTCCCGAATCTTTCCGCCACTCGACCACGCCGAGCATACCTGTTGGATGCATTATGCGAGCTATTTCTCTAAGTAGGCCCGCTCGATCGCTCGATTCGTGCAAAACGTTGGCCAGTAGGGCGACATCCAAGGGAGTTCATCAGGTGCGGGAGCGGGGCGTCGCAGGAATGGTGCATGTGGATCTGCACATCAAGGTAAGGTTTCCACCTATCTTGTAGGTGGTTTCCCCGACAGACCTCTTTGCAACAACAGGGACTTTCCCTGCTAGCTCTTTCTCTTTTCATATGCCACACTTTGTAGGAGGCCACTAGGTACAGCCTGGCTGGCGCTCAAAGATTTCTTGAGTTGCTAAGGGGAGGAGCGCATGGGGAAAAGGTACGTAATGGTCATCGACTTGCGCCGCTGCGTCGGTTGCCATGCCTGCACTGTGGCCTGTAAGCAGGAGAACAACGTCCACATCAGCACGTTCCGTGGATGGGTGAAGCAGATCGAAAAGGGGAGATATCCGAACGTCCGGAAGCTATCGCTCCCGATGCTTTGTAACCACTGCGAGAATCCTGTCTGCGTCCGGGTCTGTCCGGTTCAGGCATCCTATCAGAGAGCGGACGGCATCGTGCTCATCGACTATGACCGCTGTATTGGCTGTAAGTATTGCATCGCCTCATGCCCCTACGATGTGCGATTTGTCAATCCGGTAAAGAAAGTAGTGGAGAAGTGTACCTTCTGCGTTCATCGGGTCGATCAAGGGAGGCTTCCCGCCTGTGTGGAAACCTGCATGGCGAAGGCCAGAACATTCGGCGATATCAACGATCCTACCAGTGAAGTATCTCGCTTGATCAATACCGTCCCTGTGGCTGTCCTCAAACCGGATTATGGCACTGCGCCGAGAGTTTTCTATATCTTCCCAGACAAGTTTCTTATGGAATCCGAGGGAGAGGGTGCGCAGTACGTCAAATACTACCACCGGGACATGGCGGAAGAGCTTAGTCTCAGCGAGGACGACATCAGAGAGAGACATAAAATCCTTGAGGGCGTCTCCCGGGCCGACCGGTTCTACGACTACAGGATCGATTCAAATCGTCCCATCAGATAGGATTAAGGAGGTCGATAAGATAAATGGAAGAGCCGATCCACGTTCTATTCAACGCATCCCATCAGATTCCTTTCGGGCCAGCCATCGCCATCTATTTCTTCTTCACAGGAATAAGCGCAGCCTGTTTCCTGATCTCCACCGTCGGTTATGTACTCAGAGTGCAGAGGTACCAGCCGCTGGCAAGGCTTGCGGCACTGCTTGCGCCTATCTTCCTGCTAGCTGCGCCGTGGTTCCTGCTTTCAGACCTGGAGCAACCGTTGAGATTCATCCATCTCTTCTGGATGTGGAATTTCAGGTCGCCGATCACCTGGGGCACTATCATCCTAACCGTCTACCCTACAGTCGCCCTCATATATCTCTGGCACATCTTGAATAAGAACCTTAGGTGGGCGAGGATCTTTGGCATCATTGGCATCCACCTCGCAGTAGGGTTGGAACTGTATACCGGCTTCATCCTGGCCATGGGGATGGGGCGACCGATGTGGAATACAGCTCTCATGCCCCTCTATTTTCTTGTCTCGGCGCTAGTTTCGGGGGCTGGAATCCTGATCTTATTGGCAATTGTGAAGGAGAAGGTCTTTGGCAACAACCTCAAGGTCACGGTGTATCTCCCTACAATAGATCTCTCTATGGTTCGCGAATTGGGTTTGCTGCTGCTCATCTTCATCATGCTGGACCTGACGATGACGATATCCGAAGTGATCGTTATGGCCAACTCGAGACCAGCAGAGCAGGCAGTGGCAATGCAGATGCTCCAAGGTGATTTTTCATCGTTATTCCTCGGCGTGCAGGTTCTGGTTGGATTGCTGATCCCCTTGGCTCTGCTCTCCTTTCCGTCTGTCAGGCGCTCCAATACGGTGCTCGCCATCGCGTCTGGTCTGGTGCTGGTCGGGGTCTTTATGATGCGCTACGTCACGGTGATCGCCGGCCAAATGATTCCCTTGAATTAGATGAACTTGGGGGTGTGAAGAATGTCTATGCCAACGATGAATCGTCGGGCATTTCTGCAATTATCAGCTGCGACTGCGGCGGTTGCGGCTATGGGAAGCCGGTTTGTCCCACTGCCCACAGGCGGCGGGACGGCAAGCGCAAGTCTGTTAGGAGAAGAAGGGGTATGGATTCCGACATTATGCATGATGTGCGGAGGGCAGACCGGCATCCTTTGTAACGTCGTCAATGGAAGAGTAGTGAAAATAGAGCCCAATCCTGACAATCCCATCGGCGTATCAAACATCTCTACAGATTACTGGGC
Source organism: Chloroflexota bacterium (assembly GCA_023489135.1). The sequence continues at coordinate 1,510 of JAMDCE010000260.1, read as the reverse complement.
GCACAAACAGGAAGGGGCCGCGATGTGCCCCAAAGGAAACGCTGGCATCATGGCTCTCTACGATCCAGATAGGCTTAAAAAACCCTTGAGACGCACCAACCCTCAGAAGGGCAAGGGTGTGGATCCCAAGTGGAAGGAGATATCGTGGGACGAAGCAATTAATGAGGTTGCCTCGAAGTTGGGCGCTTTGCGTGACGCTGGCGAGGCTCATAAGCTGGTGTGGTTCGCCGAAGATGCTTCCTTTACCCATCCGCAGCAGGACTTCTGCTCCTTGTACGGCACACCTAATTTCTACCTGCATTCCAACCTTTGCGACGTGTCACGCAAGGCGTCATTCAAGCTGGTTATGGGCGACGAACGGCCTCTGGCCGACCCCATCCAGTCGAGGTACATCATGCTCTTCGGCTGGAATCCACTCTCCGCTACCAAATGGTCCCACTTGCCCCGCGTTTTCATGCGAGCCGTCGAGAACGGAGCGAAGCTGGTAGTGGTCGACCCTTATCTCAGCTTCACGGCCTCCAAAGCCCATGAGTGGATACCCATACGGCCAGCTACGGATGGGGCGTTAGCTCTAGGAATGGCTAACGCTATTATCGAATGGAACTTACAGGATCAAGCCTTCATCGACGAGTGGACGGTGGGCTTCGACAGGTTCAAAGCGTTCGTGAAAGACAAGACGCCCGAATGGGCAGAGCAGATAACTGGCGTTCCCGCTGATACGATCCGTCGCTTAGCCCGAGAGCTGGCGACAACCAAGCCAGCTGTGGTGGACACGTGGTCAGGCCCCGGACAGCACTCGAATGCCGTGCAAGGAGGACGGGCGATCGCCCTGCTAAACGCCCTGACCGGCAACATCGACAAGCCTGGTACATTGTTGAACCCTGATAGGCGTGGGCCTGCCTATAATGCCCCTAAGACCCGGCCCATCACCCAGCCGAGACTAGATGGGCATGGAACGAAGTATCCTTTCTCCCATGGCTCGGGGATTTATACGGAAGTTTTCGACAACCTTAGGACTGGCCAGGGTCCCTATCAACCGAAGACAGGTATGGTCATCTTCCAGAACCCCGTGTTGTCGGTGCCGGGCACGGATAACGTTATCGCCGCTTTGTCGAAGCTGGAGTTCCTCGTGGTCGTAGATACCCATATGAGCGAAACTGCTCTTCTGGCTGATATCGCTATCCCTGGCACTACCTACCTCGAACGCTCTGACCTCAACCTTAACTGGGTAACCTGGTCGAGCGTCGCTTTACGACAGCCCGTGGTGAAACCGATTTTCGGCCAACTGCCTGAGTACGACTTCGTTGCGGCGATTGGCAAGAAGCTAGGTCTCAAAGACGATGATGGCAAGATATGGTTCGACAACTGGGACTATGAAGCTTACTTGAGCAAGGAGCTGGAGAACGGCAGGGAAGGAGGTATCATCCGCCTGATCAAGGAATCTGACATGGCCTTTGCATGAAATAAGTGGGTGGCTTTTATCATTATTGTTTTAGCGATGTTACCCATT
>JAMDCE010000708.1 GCA_023489135.1 Chloroflexota bacterium | reverse complement strand
CTCGACGGCAGACTCAGTTCGCCCAGTGCGGGCGTATAAGCTGGCAACGGCCCGCAAACTGTGCCCCAGAGGTAGACCCGCAATACCTGCTTCCGCTTCGACTTGGGTTTCTTCGCTCGCAGCTCTGGAGAGAGATCCTGAGCGTATGCGCTTCAACACATTCAGGGCTTGCTTGTGGGACTTCAAAGCATCATGCAGATTACCCATAGTGAAGTACAAATCGCCTAGGTCTCGAAGTGTCCTTGCTTTCATCACCCAATCGCCCAGAGAATCGAAAGTATCGATAGCCTTCTGAAGCTCATTGAGCGCTTCGGTACGATCTCCTAACTTGATATTGACCATTGCAGCAAGGCGCAACGTGCGCCCGCGCAAATTGGGAGAGAGTTCCTGTTCCACCAAGGATTCTACCAACGTCTTGGCAGCAACTAGTCCTTCCTTCGACTCCCACGCTTCTTGGAGAAGAGCCACCCGAGCCAACGTCAGCCACTGAGTGATAGCTCTCGGAAGTTCTAACTCAGACGGGACGGCTTGTAGGAGGGTCCAACAGTCGCCGAAACGCCAAGTATTCAGAGCACGAAAGAATTCAACACGAAACACCTTCAAGGTTTCGTCCGGGTCGACAATGAGGCCGTGATAGAGCTCCTCTACCAAATGTGATCGTTCCGTACGATGCTGAGCGTGATAGTCACGCAGCTTTCTATTCCAGAATAGCCAGTGGCTCAAGTTGCGAGCTTGTGAGCGCAACAGCTTACGAGCCTCCTTTCTTACCATGTATGCTCCCTGCAAGGCTGGCACTGGTTCGCAAAACGAGAAGCAAACAAGGCGCGGAAACACGCTTGGCGTACTAGCCGGCTCAGCTAATAATGCCTCAAGTATGTCTTCAGTGAACCACCGCGGTATCGATGCCAGCCTCGCTACTGCATCGAGCTCATCTTTACGGATCTGTCGGAGCAAGAGCTCAAGCAACGCCGTACCCAGATCGACGGCCTGTGCTGCAGTAGCAAAGTCCGCAGGCTTAGGTTCCTTCCCGGTCGTCTCTTTGATTTGCTGGCACAAATCCGCAGCTAGCCGCAGATGATAAGGAAAACCATCGGTGAGTTTGACAAGATAATCACGTAATTCAGAATGGTGTATGCCTCGGCGCTCAAGATACTCCGTTGCCTCGGGCGGTCTCAAGTTCGCGATAGGAGGATAATGATCGACGAATCTTCGCCAAGCAGACTGGCAACGCTCCCACCTTACCGGTTCACGCCCGAAGATGACCTTGAATACTGAGCCTGTTGCGCAGCAGAATTCGCTCACGAACCAGTCGTCAACCCCGTGTTCATCAAGCCGCTCAAAGCCATCGAAGACTACAGTGATGCGGAAGCCCCCATCCTTTCCTCGACGATGCCTGTCCTCCGTCATCTCCTCAAGATCGCGAGCCATGGCTTCCGGCATAATGCGCCGCAGTTTCATGGCATCCATCTCTTGAAGCTGGGCTATCGTCTCACGGTCAGATAGCTGGGACAGCCAATGAGCTGCTGCCTGACTCAACTTTGCACAGGCAACGATGGCCTGAGGTATATTGCCGAGAATAGGAATGATTGTGACAATGTCAGCAGCGTCTTCGATCTCAGGTGGAAAGCTACTCTTTGACACTCGTTGGTGAGTTGTCTCTTCCCAGTATCGTGCCCAGACCAAGTCGAAGGCAGGGAACTTCAATCCAAACCTTGCCAGTTGACGCCGCATGTAGCTAAACGTCTGCTCACATGAACGAGGGCTACCATCGGGCTCGTAGTCAATCACTGCGTAAGGAACGTTGGCGGGCTGCAACACTAGCTTTTCTGCCATCTTTCGTAGCGCAGTCTTCCCGATTCCTCCAGGACCATGGTACACCGCTACTCTCGACACCGCGTCCGGATTCCAGCGTAGTCGCTCTGCAATATCGCGAAGTACCTGCTCGCGATCTACATACCACGCGAACTCCTGTTCCTCTGGGGTCAGGGCTGGGTCAAAAAGCTTCAAGGAGGGTTTTCCTTCTGGTATTAGCGTATCCGAGAGAGGGGGTACGGCTCGGTGTCGCCTGCGCTGCCTGGCGGCAGTTCAAACGGTTCCCCACTCTACACATTGGCTTTCTCTTCTTTATCGGCTCTCTCTCACGCATATTCCTACGTTGTTTTTAACACACTTGGAAAAGGTTCTCAAGCCCTTCCAGCTAAACCTCTGGTTTGAAGATATCCACGCACTTCAGGCATCCGATCCTAAGGTCTTTACGACCTGATCGGATCTTACACTTGGGGTTTTCCACGCACTTCTCGGCCGTGTACAGGATCAACGTCGAGCTTCCGCGTCTTCCCCCAGTCTTTCGATCATCGTCCCACCAATACTTTTTCCCTTTAGGAGGCTCTGGAGGTAGCACAATATCCTTGGCGTAGCCAGGCTTCTCAACGCGGCGGCACCTCATCAAAGCCTCGAACTGGCCGTCAGCCGGTTCCCGGTGGGCGCCAGAGCCAAGCATTGGGTGCAAACCTATCTCCTCAGAGATCTCTACGAACTGCTGATTGTGGTAGGGAGGCTTGCAGCGGCTGATCCCCGGTGCGTTCTCCTGATAGAGGAGAACCATCTCGTGAAGCAGAGTCTCAAGAAGCTCCCACTTGGGACGGTCAATATAGACCTCGTTCATTATGATCTCATAGCGAAGGCCTAAGGGATTCTCTTTTGAACGATAGGCGGCAGGTGTCTCAACTCGCAGAGGGGCGACGGCAACCAAAGGTTGAGGTAGCTGGTAGCTTCGTTCCTCCTGAGGGAAAAGAAGTAGAAGCGGAAGATATCACCCCACTTGTAGAGCTCGTCGGCGAGCTCTCTGTGCTTCCACTCGACAGCTCCCTCGTTCTCGACGTAGCCTCGGATAACCTTGTTAGGGTCGATAGCCTCCGGTGTCATATTTAAAGTGAATTATATCATAACTCGTCTTTCCTCCGGTGGAAGTGCGCGCTGGTGCCTATCGCTCCTTTACAGCGGAACCTGTGAGGGCCCTGTCGATCGCACAGTTGTATAGTGACGCCAAGGATCCTATCCTCGGATCTTACCAAGGAGGTAGGTCAATGAACCAACGTTTGGAGCTGTCTGGGACCTGCTGGTGTGGCTGTGGGAGAGAGACGGGGCGGGGCTCCTTCTTCCTGCCCGGTCACGATAAGGCCGCTGGGGACGCTGTGATTCTCGTGGAGTACGGGAGCGTGCGAGAATTTCTGGAGGCACACGGCTATTCACCAGAGGGAAAGAATCCTCGCCAGGCACTGGAGGTGTGGAAAGAGCACCGGCAATCAGGTTAAGATTGATGTTAAGTTCAAGCCATGGTCGTGCCCCAGCAAGAGCCCACGTAAATCCCCCTTTTGAATTAAGCAGATCGCTGACCAGCCTGTCTCCATCTCCATTCAGGCCGGACAGTGACCTTTTGAAGGCGTCTGTCATAAATTTATCTTATCGGTTCTTGCTCTTTGGCAGCAATCTCTCATTTTCCTTCGTACGCCCGCCTAAGGACATCAATGTCAAACTTCTTCATTTTGAGAAACGCTTCAGTTACTCGCGCCAGTTTCTTAGGGTCTTTATCCCTCAGCATCTCTTCCATAACGGTTGGAACAATTTGCCATGAGAGGCCGTATTTGTCTTTGAGCCAGCCGCACTGTTCTGCTTTCGGATCTGCGGAGAGTCTTTCCCAGTAGTAATCTAATTCTTCTTGATTGTCGCAACGCACCACAAACGAGATGGCTTCATTGAAAGCGAAGGGATGCCTATGGGCGCTGTCCATGGCTCCGAACTCTTGCCCGAAAAGCGAGAAAGCGGCGTACTTTACCGTGCCCTCCTTATCCGGTTCCTCCCCCTTGCTATAATGGAGGATATTACCGACTTTCGCTTCGCGGAACACCGATGTCCAGAAATTGACCGCCTCCTCCGCCTTGCCGCACACGCCGCTCACAAACATGACAACGGGGGTAATCTTCTGCTTTACGTCCGCCCCACCGAAGTAAATCAACTGCCAGGAGAGCCCGAACTTGTCCTGCACCCATCCATACCTTTCGCTGAAGGGGTATGCCCCGAGCTCCATAAGCACCGTGCCGCCCTCCGAAAGCTTATCCCATATTGCATCGACTTCGTCTTTCGTTTTGCTGATAACATGGAACGACACTGACGGATTGAATTTGAACAGCGGGCCGGCGCTTATGGCCATGAATTCCCGCCCCAACAGCTCGAAGGAAACCACATCCACCGAGCCCGAGGGGGTTTCGTGGAGCGTCGTTACGTTTTCAAATCTTGAACCTTTTCCAAAGACAGACCCATAAAACTCCCCCGCCTCTTTTGCCTCTCGGTCATACCATAAATGTGGTATTATTTTTTGCATGCGATTCCTCTTTCCTACACTTTGGTCGGCTGTAAGATGCTTACCCGATTGCCCTCTGTGTCGTTGAACGAGACATATTGCCCGATGCCGGGAATCTCCATCGGTTCGCCTAGAACTTCTCCACCCGCTTCGGCGACCTTCCTCATCGCCTCCTTGATATCATCCACGGCAATGACTACGGACGGATACTGCGCCGGCCAATCCGGTTTCTTAGGAAAGAACCCCCCGTTGATAGCGCCAGGTCTTTTTACCATTCTATTCTCGTCAGTTTCTGTCGTAGACGCAGTAACGTAATCGCCCATATCTTCACCCAGCTTCTGCATCTGCCAGCCAAAGGCATCAGTGTAGAACCTCACGAGGCGGTCGCGATCTTCATACGGCATTTCGAAATGTACCACTGGATTCATTTTCATAACCCTCCCATCTTAAATAGCTTTACCTGTTACGCTACCGATATTTTAAGAGCGACCCAAAGGCCAGCATCCCTTCGTTTGCTCGTAGCAACTAACATGCCGTCAGTAAGACAAATGCCGGATCTAGGAATCCGGATCGGAGCACATGGTTTATGCGTCGGAAGCGCGGCGGATGGAAGATCTGAGGAGACAGATGCTCACGGAGACCATTGACTATCGAGGAGGTAGGCTATGTGCCGTTGGGCTCTTTGGTCCGCAACCTCATCCCCTCGTCGGTCTGTCGCAGATACGAGAAGGGGGTGATGATATGGACGTCCCCCCAACGTTCTTAGAGAATGGGCGGTTCCAGTTTGGTGGAATAGCGTTTCGAGCGTTTGATATGTGACACATTTCGCCCGCTTGCGGCGTCACGGTCTGGCAGGTGCGGCCCGCTCAGGATAGAGCTCCGTCCCTGATCTACTCGCCCTCTACCCGCGCTGACACAGGTCCCTGGCTATGGCATCGGCGCGGAATGAGCTTCGCACCAACGGCGCTGACGCCACCGCTTTGAATCCCATCTCCAGACCGGCCAGCCGGTACTCCTCAAATTGCTCGGGCGAGATGTACTCCAATATCGGAAGATGCTTCTGCGAAGGCCGCAAGTACTGGCCGAGGGTCACGATGTCACAATCGATCGCCCTGAGGTCTCGCAGAACTGCAAGCACCTCCTCTCTTCTTTCGCCCAGGCCCAGCATCAGTCCCGACTTCGTCAACATGCTGTCTGCTCCCATCTTTCGGGCATTGGTCAGAACTTCCAGCGAGCGCTGGTAGACGGCCAACGGCCTGACCTGCTGGTAGAGGCTGGGAACAGTCTCCAGATTATGCCCCAGCACGTCTGGCTCGGATTGTACTACCGTCCGCAAGGCCTCCGTGGAGCCCAGGAAATCTGGGATCAATAACTCTACCAAAGTTCCCGGGCAGAGCTCTTTCAAGCTACGCACCGTGGCAGCGAACTGCTCCGAGCCACCCAGAGGCAAGTCATCGCGGGTTACTGAAGTTATGACGGCGTAGACCAAGGCCAGTTCCCGGATCGCTTCGGCGACACGCCTGGGTTCTTCCGGATCCGGCGGTAATGGATGGCCCTTATGCACTGCGCAGAAACGACAGTTGCGCGTGCATTCATCGCCCAAGATCATAAAGGTGGCATTGCGATGGGAAAAGCATTCCCCGACGTTGGGACACATCGCGCTTTCGCATACAGTGTGCAGCTTCTTTCGTCCCGTCAGCGCCTTCAGCCCCTCCAGGACTTCCCGGCGAGGAGCCTTTATCACCAGCCAGTCAGGTCGTTCGGGCATGCCCTTTCCTACTTTCCTTTTGAGATAGCGAGTTCCTCACTCCGCTGCCCGAATTATGAGGCAGGCTCGAGAAGAGTGTCAAGTCGCATAAGCTGAACGCCAGGGCAAATGTGCTCTAATGAGCGACGCCTGCCTCAGAGCCCGTCATACCCGTCCTTCTCAGGAAGGACGGGTATGACGGGCTGGCAAATCAGATAGGAGGCGTGCTGATGCCGATGTCAGTGCCGCCGGAAACTCAGAACGCCTAAGTCCTGAGCTAGACGCGCCGCGGGCTCGTCCCAGCCTCCTGAAGGTCGCACTGTGGGAACTCGGCGGTGTCCCGAAGTTTGTGCTCTTTTCCTGAGCCGCCCTTGCTTCCTAAGAAAGCGCTGGCCTGCCGGCGTCGAGTCTAATAAGACCGGCGGAAAGAAGAACGCAAAAACAAATCGCAATCTCAGCAAACGATCTTTCCGACGAATCGATTCCGTGGGAGCCGGGATCGTCTAAGGTGCGGAGACTCGGAGAATAAGTGAACCAATACGAACTGCGTTAAGAAAGTAACGCATTTGGTGCTCGTTCGTTATTGAAGTAGTCGATGACAATTATGTCAAGCCTTCGCTTTGCGATGGGGCAAGTAAAGATCGGCTGAGAACCTTTGCGCCCCTAGCCTCTCCGTGATATAATGACAACATACCTTGAGAGCAAGTTCGGCTGAGGTGGAGATGAAGTCCATCAAATGGCTCTATCCCGGCATGCACGTCAAGAGGTGGGTCTTCCTCTTGTTATGTGGTGTCGTCTTCCTGAGCTTATCTCTGGCGATGCTCATCGCCTTTCTTTATAGGAACATCGATTTCCCCGGCGCCAGTGGCACCGTTATCTACTACTTGACCCTCCAGTTCATCACTCACCCGTACCGAGAACTGCTCGTCGGTGGCATCGGAATTGGCGTCCTCGGCGTCGCCGCCTGGCAGTTGAGCCGATCACTGCTGAGCCCCCTGATGGTGACGCAGAAAGACAATCTCGTCGATATCATTTACGATCACCGCTTTCTCCGGCGCGGCCCGAAGATTGTCGCCATCGGCGGAGGCACGGGGTTATCGACTCTTCTGAGAGGTCTCAAGGAGGTATCGGGAAACCTGACGGCTATCGTCACCGTGGCCGACGATGGTGGAAGCTCGGGCCGCTTGAGGCGCGACCTTGGCGTTCTTCCTCCCGGCGATTTCCGAAACTGCATCGTTGCCATGGCGGACGCCGAGCCTCTCATGGGTCAACTCTTTCAGTACCGCTTCGAAAAAGGCTCCGATCTGGAAGGACATAGCTTCGGCAACCTCTTTATCGTGGCCATGTCGGCTATTACCGGAAACTTTGAGCGTGCCATTCGGGAATCAAGCCGGGTTCTCGCGGTCCGGGGACAGATCCTGCCGTCGACCCTCGCCAACGTAACGCTGTGCGCGGAACTGGACGATGAGGTGATGGTTCTGGGGGAATCCAAGATTTCCAAGAGCCGGGTGCCCATCAAGCGCGTCTTCCTCGAGCCCGAGCACGTTCCGGGCTATCCCGATGCTATCCGGGCTATTCTCGAGGCCGATCTGATCATTCTTGGGCCGGGTAGCCTCTATACAAGCGTGCTGCCGAACCTTTTGGTGGGCGACATCGCCCGAGCTGTCCGGGCTTCCAGCGCCGTGAAGGTCTATGTGTGCAATGTAGCAACGCAGCCCGGAGAGACAGACCATTTCATGGCTTCCGATCACATTGAGGCTCTGGAGCGCCACGTGGGCACGGGCGTTTTTCAATATGCGCTGGTAAACAGCAACCTACAATTTACGGACAAGATAAAACCGGAGTGGAAAGTCAACGCCGTTTCCTTGAACGGACAATCCAACAGCAACACGGAAGTCGAGACAATTACGGCCGACGTGGTTAATCCGGATAACCCTCTGCGCCATCATCCTGCCAAGCTGGCTCAAACCATTCTGCGTCTCTACTACGATAAAGCGCAGGCCGTCACCAAGGCCCAAATGGGAGCGGCTACGGTGTAGCCCCCAAGCATACTTCCCAAAGAACCTCCACGAGCTACCAAAACCAATACCGGTGTCTAGAAAACACGCCTAGTCGGCGAAAGGAGACTAAGAAATGGCAATTAAGGTCGGCATTAACGGCTTTGGAAGGATTGGTCGGCAATCCCTCAAGGCGATCATGGATCTCTATCCAGACGAGCTTGAAGTGGTAGCTGTTAACGACCTGACGGACAACGAGACTCTGGCCCATCTGCTGATGTACGATTCCAACTATGGTCCCTTCGAGGGCGATGTAGAGGCCACGGAGAAGTCCATTATTGTCGACGGTGAAGAGATTCAGGCGCTGGCTGAGAGGGACCCCAGCAAGCTCCCGTGGAAAGACCTGGGAGTCGACATCGTCATCGAATCTACTGGTATCTTCACCGATGCGACCAAAGCGGCGGCGCACATTCAGGCCGGTGCCAAGAAAGTGATCATCTCCGCTCCAGCCAAGAACGAAGACATCACCATAGTGCTTGGCGTTAACGAGGACAAGTATGACCCGGCCAAGCACAACGTCATCTCCAACGCTTCCTGCACCACCAACTGCCTCGCCCCGGTGGCTAAGGTTATTCTGGACAGCTTTGGTATCGTGAAGGGTCTGATGACGACGGTCCATTCCTACACCAACGACCAGGTGATTCTGGACTTCCCTCACAAGGATCTTCGGCGCGCCCGGGCAGCGGCTCTGAACATTATTCCGACAACCACCGGTGCGGCCAGAGCCCTGGCGCTGGTCATACCGGAACTCAAAGGCAAGTTCGATGGCTTCTCTCTGAGAGTGCCCACCCCCACCGTTTCGATCATCGACTTCGTGGCCGAGCTGGAGAGAGCGGCCACCGTGGACCAGATAAACACCGCTCTTCGGGAAGCGGCTGAGGGAAACCTCGAAGGCATCCTAGACTACACGGATGAGCCGCTGGTCTCGATGGACTTCAAAGGCGATCCGCACTCCGCCATCATTGACGGACAATCCACTATGGTCCAGGGTGGCAATCTGGCTAAAGTAGTGGCCTGGTACGACAATGAGTGGGGCTACTCTTGTCGCCTGGCTGATTTGACCGCATTCATTGCCGAAAAGGGATTCGGGCAGTAGATACTCCTTGGCAGTTTTCCGCAGCATTCTGGCGCCGCTCGAGCGGCGCCAGAATGCTGCTTGAGCGTGTTTACCCTTACCTCTAATTGGACGGGGAAGGTCAATGAACAAGAAGACAGTTCGAGATGTGGCTGTTAAAGGCGAAACGGTTCTCGTCCGCGTTGACTTCAACGTGCCTCTGAAAGACGGGCGAATTACCGACGATACCCGGATTCGGGCTGCCCTCCCGACCATTCGCTACCTGGTCGATCAGAAGGCGAAGGTCATCCTCGTCTCTCATCTCGGCCGCCCGAAAGGAGTCACCGAAGGGTTGAGAATGGATCCCGTCGCTGCGCGGTTATCTGAGTTGCTGGGGAAGAACGTGCGCAAAGTAGACCAGGTGGTAGGCCCGGAAGTCAAACAGGCCGTTCAGGAGATGCAACCTGGCGACGTCTTAATGCTGGAAAATGTCCGATTCCAGCCCGAAGAGGAGAAGAACGATCCAGGGTTCGCCCAGAGACTCGCCGAGCTGGCCGACATCTATGTAAACGATGCCTTCGGCACGGCTCATCGCGCACATGCGTCGACGGAAGGAGTGGCCCACTATCTTCCCGGGGTGGCTGGATTATTGATGGAGAAGGAAATAGCCAGTCTGAGCAAAGTCTTGGAATCGCCCGAACCTCCCTTTATCTCTATTCTTGGTGGGGCCAAGATCTCCGACAAGATTGGCGTAATCGACAATCTTTTGACTAAAGTTGACGCATTGCTCATCGGAGGAGGAATGGCCAACACCTTCCTCAGAGCCCAAGGATACGAGATAGGTCAGTCTCTAGTTGAAAACGACAAAGTCGATACGGCCCGCCAACTCTTGCTCCAAGCCAAAGAAAAGGGAATTGACTTGCTCCTTCCGGTCGACGTAGTAGCAGCTTTCGAGATCAGCCCGGAAGCCAAGACTGAGGTCACCTCGGTGTCGGCGGTTCCAACCGACTGGCGAATCGTGGATATCGGCCCGAATACTATCGAAGCGTTCAGTCAGCGGATTAAGGGCGCTAAGACAGTGGTCTGGAACGGCCCAATGGGGATTTTCGAGATTCCCAAATTCGCCAACGGTACCAGGGCTGTCGCTGAGGCCGTTGCCCGAAGCGGCGCTATGTCCGTGGTGGGAGGTGGCGACTCGGTGGCGGCGCTCGAGCAAATGGGCTTAGCAGACAAGATAACCCACATTTCCACTGGCGGCGGTGCTTCCCTTGAGTTCCTGGAAGGCAAGGAGCTGCCGGGCATTGCGATCTTGAAAGACAAATAGGTGGAGGAATCCAAACTATGCGCAAGCCGATTGTAGCTGGCAACTGGAAAATGAATACCACGGTGGGCGAGGCTGTCGCCCTGGTTCAGGAGATGATAGACGAACTGGACGATGTAGAGGGTGTGGACAAAGTCCTCTGCCCTCCCTTTGTCTCATTGGAGGCGGTCTCGGAGGAATTGGAGGGCACGTCCGTGCGACTGGGCGCCCAGAACGTCCACTGGCAGGAGAAAGGTGCCTACACGGGGGAGATATCTCCGGCGATGCTGGAGGACCTTTGCCAGTACGTAATCATTGGTCACTCGGAGCGCCGGCAGTTCTTCGGAGAGAACGACGAAACGGTGAATAAGAAGGTCAAGGCCGCGTTGGCCCATAACCTGATTCCCATTGTCTGTCTGGGAGAGAATCTGGAACAGAATGAAAAAGGCCTGACCGCTCAAATCGTCACCAGCCAGACCATTGCTGCTCTGGACGGTCTGACGGCCGAGCAGATCAAGGGGTCCGTTGTCGCCTACGAGCCCATCTGGGCTATCGGGACGGGCCGGCCGGCCACAGGCAAGGGCGCCAATGAAGTGACCAATCTGATCAGACGAACTGTCGCCGAAAAGTTCGGCCCGGAGGCTGCCGCAGCAATCCGGATCCAGTATGGAGGTAGCGTTACCGCTGCCAATGCCGCGGAGTTCTTCTCCGAGCCAGACATAGACGGCGCCCTGGTTGGAGGAGCCAGCCTTAAGGCGGTGGAATTCGTCAGCATTGTTTCGCAGGCTGCCGCGGCTAAGAGGGATTAGGGGTTGTGGGTTAAGGGTTATGCGAACCTCACCCATTTAGACCATTTTGACCCTTAACCCCTAACCCTTACCAATCCGTTTGCAATCAATCGCAGCCCAATGGTATAATTCCCCCATTCTGAGGGAGGTTTTCGCAGGTTGACTAGCTACATTGCCATCGTGCAGATAATCCTAGCCGCCATCCTCACCGTGGTGATCCTTCTCCAGGCCAAGGGTTCTGGATTCAGCGGGATATTCGGCGGCGAGGCTGGCTCAATCTACCGCAGCCGTCGTGGGGTGGAGCGCACTCTCTTTCGCTTCACCATCGGTCTTGCCGTGGTGTTTGTGATCGTTTCGCTGCTTGCCAGCATTATTCACTAGGAAGGCAGCCAAAACAGACGGCCGTGAGCTTCGGCTCTCGCCGCAGGAGAAGGTCGGGGCCGATTTCTGTCGATCCCCGATTCCTGATATCACCCTCCCAATCAGTGACTGACCTCGCTGAATCGTGAGTGTTTTCTCCATTACAGCCGTCAGGGTATCTGCGCCCTGCACTCCCTGACTGCACATTGATTGCAGGCGCATGGGACAACCACCACAACCTCGAACACTTTGGATTCGCGTCCGCTGGCAGATTCTGATAGCCGGCCTTGGACTGCTGGTGGCCGTGGCCCTCCTCGCCTACACCAACAAGTCGGTGGAAACGCGCATTGTCCCGGATTACGGGGGCACCTACACCGAAGGGGTGATAGGAACGCCGAAATACATCAACCCTCTCCTGGCGACCACAGACGTTGATCTGGATCTCAGTTCGCTCATTTTCAGCGGTTTGACGCAGGCCAACGAAAAAGGCGACATCGTCCCCGACATTGCCGAGCGCTGGACCGTCAGCGATGATGGGCGCGTATGGACCTTTGTGCTGCGTCAGGCGGTGAAATGGCACGATGGCTATCCCTTCACCGTTGACGATGTTGTCTTCACCCTGAAGGCGATTCAGGACCCCGGCTTTTCCGGGAACCGGGACCTCGCAGCGTTGTGGAAGAACGTGACCATTGAGAAAGCCAATGACACGACTGTTCGATTGACCTTAAAGGAACCATATACGCCTTTCTTGAACTACACCACCATCGGAATCCTCCCAGCGCACAAATTGTCGAAGGTGCCGGTGAAGTACTGGTCGCAAGATCCGTTCAATGCAAGCCCTGTGGGGACAGGACGATTCAAGTTGAATCCCAAGGATATCGATGCCCAGCACGTGGTGTTAGAAGTAAACGAGGATTACTACTTCGAGCGCCCTTATCTGGGAAAGGTGCAACTCCGCTTTTTTCCAGATTACCAGGCTATCCTGAGCGGACTTAAGCAGCGTGAAGTCCAGGGGGTGAGCTATATTCCGCCAGATCAACTTACCGAGGCCCAGCAGAACCAGGATCTAAAGGTCTACTCCGCCCAGTTGTCCAATTTCGCTGTCCTTTTCCTGAATCTTCGCCAGCCGATCTTTGCCGAGAAGGAAGTTAGGCAGGCCATGTCCTATGGTGTCAACCGGCAGGTATTGGTGGAGAAAGCGCTGCAGGGGCAAGGCCTGGCCAGCGACAGCCCAATACCTCCCACCTCATGGGCCTACAAACCGACTACCAAGAAGTATGGGTTCGACCCGTCCAAAGCCAAAAGCCTCCTGGACCAAGCCGGCTGGGTGATCAGCGAACCCGGCCAAGCCCGCACCAAAGAAGGAAAGTCTCTGACATTCACCCTGGTTACAAATGACGATCCCAGCCGGGTTAAGCTAGCTCAGGGAATCTCCGAGCAGCTCAGGAACATCGGAGTGGTGGCTGAGGTAAAGGTTGTGACGTCGGCCGATCTCATCCAGAAATACTTGGCGCCGCGAAATTTTGAAGTGGCCCTCTTTGGCTGGCAGGGCCTCCCCAACGATCCAGACTCCTACCAGTTATGGCATTCCACCCAAAGCGACCACGGTCTGAATTTCTCGGGCTTCGCCAATCAAGATGTGGACAAAGCGTTGGAGACCGCGCGACAGACGTTGGCGATTGGGGAAAGGGTCAACCTCTACGGACAATTCCAGGACATTTTCGCCGATGAGGTTCCCAGTCTCATCCTATATTATCCGCGGTACAACTACGCCATCGATAAGAGTTTTCAGGGAGTACAGCTTTCCCGGGTGAACGAACCGTCTGACCGGTTCCAGAGCATCGCCAACTGGTACGTTAAGACTAAGAAGGTAGTGATCAAGACCAAGTAACTTTTCGTTGAAGAAATAACGCTAAAACGCGCGCCTGGCGGCGCGCGTTTTAGCGTTATTTCTTTACGGGACCGAAAACAGGCGCTTGCGCCTATCTCCTCTTCTTAACCTCGGCAGTCAGTTGAGGCAAAATCCGGCAGAGGTCGCCAACGATCCCTAAGTCAGCAAACGAGAAAATCGGAGCGTCGGGATCTTTGTTTATGGCGATTATGCAGTCGCTGGTCTGCATTCCGACCTTGTGCTGAATTGCACCCGAAATGCCGCAAGCGATATAGAGCTTGGGCTTGACCGTTTTTCCTGTCTGGCCTACCTGGTGCGGGTAGCTGATCCAACCCGAATCAACCGGTGCCCTAGAAGCTCCAACAACACCACCCAGAACGGCGGCAAGTTCCTCCAGGAGGCTGAAGTTATCAGGCCCACCAACTCCGCGGCCACCGGCCACGATCACATCGGCCTCTTCGAGGTTGGCGACCGCGCCCTTCTCGACCACTGCGTCCACGATCTTGGCCAGGGCCGTGCCCTGTATGTTGGCTTGAATCTCTTCCACTCGGGCCGTCACAGGTTTCTCGACCGCCGGGAAGGCCTTCTGCCGGACGACTATGATCCACGGTTCAGCCTCGCCGAAGGTTTTGGAGGCGATCAGGCTCCCGCCAAAGATCGGGCGCGCCAAGACTAACTTCCCATCCTTGACCTCGATCTCGGTGGCATCGGCCACAACGCCAACGCGCAGTCTCGCCGCCAACCGTGAAGCAATGTCGCGTCCGGTATTGGTTCCCCCAAAGAGAATCGCCTTCGGCGCTCGTTCCTTCACCAGGGTCGCCAAGACATCGGTCTGGGGAGTCGTCAAATACGCTCCCAGACGCTCGTCCTCGGCCACAAGGACCGCGCTTGCCCCATATTTCTCCAACTTGCCAGCCGCGGCCCCACCGCCCGGGCTCAGGACCACGGCCGTAGCCGCCCCACCCAATTCCCCGGCTAGTTGGGCGGCCTTGGAAATCAATTCCAGCGATATCTTCTTGGGTTCGCTGCCCTCGACTTCAGCCAAAGCCCAGATTTCATTTGAACTGCTCAAGAGCTTCCTCCTCAGTGTTTCTAGCAGAACTGTTAAAGCGCCTTGATTTGTGTCAGGTACTCGACAATGGTAATGGCCGCACTTCCGTCATCTTTTGCGACCTGTCCCTTCTTTCGCGCTTCTGGCTGGCTGAATCCCAAGATCTTGGCCCGGGCTCCCTGCGCCCCGGCTGAGGCAGTCTCGGCCCCTAGATCGCCCACAGACCAGGCCGTAATTTCCGCTCGCTTGGCCGCCATGATTCCCTTCAAAGATGGATAGCGAGGCTCGTTGATCCCTTTCACCACGCTCACCAGCGCTGGCAAGGACGATTCCACAACCGCGTACCCCGCTTCGGTTTGCCGGTTGATGGTGACCTTGCCGTCGCCGGCTTCCAGCTTGTTAGCGTAAGTCAACTGCGGTAGGCCCAGAAACTCAGCTACGGCCCCCGGAACAATGGCCGTCGCGGAATCAGTGCTAGCCATCCCGCAGATGATGAGATCGTACTCCAGCTTCTTCAAAGCCTGAGCCAGAATGTAGGAGGTGGAGATAGCGTCCGATCCCTCCAAAGCCGCATCCGAGATCAGCACCGCTTTGTCAGCCCCCATCGCCAGGGCCTTCCGCAAGGCATCCTTGGCCGAAGCCATCCCCATACACAAGACGGTAACTTGCCCGCCGTGTTTCTCCTTGAGCTGAAGGGCCGCCTCTACGGCGTATTCATCGAACGGGTTCAAGATGTTCTCGACGCTAGCTCGGTCCAGGCGCAACTGAGAGTTGAGCCTCTTCTCCGCCGTCGTATCGGGAACCTGTTTAACGCAAGCAACGATGTTCAACGTCCACCTCCACTAGGTTTCTGGCCTTTGAAATTGCCTGGATCGAAATGATTCGCTCGCGCGATGGGCTGACCAGGGCGCCGCATCTAGGACTGACGTAAATTGACAATTGTTTGTAGATACTGTGTTGTTTGTCAAGCCCTAAAGGGCTGATAATTTGGATCAAAGGGTTTGTTGTTTTTCAAAATACCAAAGGCTAAGTGCAGTAGTTTACGCATGGCGGCTGCGATGATAACCATTTTCGCTTTTCCCATTTCTCGCTGACGTTCGGCGAAGCGACGCAGGATCGGATTGGCACGCAAAGCTACAATCGCTGGCCAATAGAGGGCCTTACGCAACCGCGCATCTCCACGTTTGCTTAGGCTCGCCTTCCCGTGTACTGAGCTGCCAGACTGACGTTGGGCAGGAGTCAAGCCAGCGTGAGCAGCTACCTGACGGGCACTCTCGTACATCTTAACATCACCTATCTCACTCAGGATCACGTTGGCGGTGGTTTCGCCTATCCCTGGAATGGAGGTCAGTAAGTCGCGCTGCTCTTTCAATTGAGGATACTGGCCAAGGTGGTCTTCGATCTGGCGCTGGATCGTGACGATCTCTACCTCTAGCGCTTCCAGGATCACTCGGATAGAGGCTTGCACAGGCTCGATCATGCCCGGCACTTGGAGACGATTGTTCTCCTGGGTATGCATCGCCTGCAGAGCCTCGAGACGACGTACAAAGGCCTGCAAAGCACTTAACTCAGGAGGTAGTGGCTGCCACGGTTCAGGACGTAAGGCTCGGCAGAAACGGGCGATAACTGCTGCATCTACTCGGTCTGTCTTAGTACGCCGTAATTCGCTATGAGCAAAATGTTTCACCTGAAAAGGGTTGACCACGCTAACGGTGTAGTCCTGCTCGTAGAGGAAGGTGGCTAGAGCCAGACCATAGGTGCTGGTCGCCTCCATGCAGGCGTGGAGATCAGTGACACCTAGCTTTGAAAGCCAAGCTTGCAACTCTTCAAAACCTTTAGGCTTATTGGTGAACTGGTGATGCCAGGACCTTTCACCTCTCAAGAGAGCAACGTCGAACTTGGCTTTGGCGATGTCGATGCCCAGATAGTTGCAATTCATAGGATCACCTCGCTATCATGGATATGCAGGCAGCGCGGGAAGGTTCTGTAGGTTGGTCAACCTTGTGCATACAGGCTCTTCCTTTCAAGGAGGCCTAAGATACTGTCCGACCTATGGGATAAAAGGGAGAAGGTCGCTTATCTACAAAACAGACTCAAAGGTCTCAGGGGCGAAACAGCGTGTCCTTCTCCCCCTTCCCAAGCGCTTCCTGTGCATATCCTAGTACTTTAGGAAGCCCCTGTAAATATACAAGGGGCAAAGCACCCGCCCCAACCTGGCCATTTCCTTCTCGCTGCCAATGTTCACCGAGGCTGCGCCAGCTTGGTTCTGAACCCTGGCGGGTGCTTCGCCCTCATTGTCGCGGCGCGGTAGGGGCAGGTCTCACGAATATGGACAACTGCCACAAGCAACGACCCTCCTGCACCTATCCACTCGACCTAATCCCTAAGGCACCTCAGACCTGCCCCTACACTCTCGAACGTTTCCCGCCAGAAGTCGCCCAATTCGATAGCTTCTCCTAGAACAGGGACCCAGAGACGGGATTAACTATCCCTTAGTGACGACCTACAACAATCGCCGATTGGTGAGAGAGGGAAGTTCCTGCCGAAGTCTCTCGAGGGAGGAGAAATCCAGGTCGGCTAGAATCACCGTCTCGGCCTGGGGCGCTTTTACCAGGACCGTACCCCAGGGATCCACGATCATAGCTCGGCCATAGGAAACATAGCCAGGCGAGGCTCCAAACTGGGCTGGCGCAACCACAAAGAACTGGTTCTCGATCGCTCGGGCGCGAAGCAGAATCTCCCAGTGGGCTTTGCCAGTGTGAACGGAGAAGGCCGTGGGGACAAAGGCCAACTTTGCTCCCCTGACGGACAACGCACGGTACAACTCCGGAAAGCGCAGATCGTAGCAAATAGAGAGGCCTGCCTTCATCTCTCCTATGTCGGCCAGGACAATCTCAACGCCGGGAGCAATAGAGGCCGATTCCTGGTAGGTTATCTTTCCCGCCAGTTCCACGTCGTACAGGTGGATCTTGCGGTACTTGGCGATTAACCTCTCCGCTGGATCGAAGAGCAGGCTGGTGTTGAAGTACTTCGAAGTCTCTGGCGATTTCTCAAGAATGCTCCCACCCAGAAGGAAAACCTCGAGCTCCTTCGCTTTGGCCGACAGCCGTTCCGAGGTGGGCCCCGGGATCTCCTCCGCGTTGGACGCGTAGTCCTCTTGGAGACCCAGAAAATTGAAGTACTCCGGAAGCGCCACCAACTCTGCCCCCAGAGAGGCCGCTCGCTCCACTAAAGCCAGGGCACGGTCGACGTTAGAGGCTTTGTCGTCCCGGGAGTTGAGCTGGACCGCCGCAACTCGAAGTTCCTTCATAACCCATCGCGATCCATCAGCCTATTGGGGAAACAGGGCCGTCTCGACGGGGCCTTGTCATTCTTCGTCGCTAGCGCTCCTCAGGATGACATCGAGAGCCTGCTACCCCGAGATGAATATTCCGTGGTCCTCAGAACGGCAGTCGACGGAAACAGGCTGTTCTGCCAGTAGCCAGGAATCTCCGTCGACAACCGAGACCCTTCACTTCGCTCAGGGTGACAAATATGAAGCTCAGGCGGACAATAACCCACCTCAGAGTGATAGTCTGGCGGTTTCTGTAGCCGCCCGCACGCCAGCTATCCGCCGACCACGATATTGATCAGGCGACCAGGCACATAGATCACCCGCCGGATTTTCGTTCCTTCCAGATGACCCTTGACCCGCGGGCTCTCCATGGCGAGCCGCTGCGCCCCTTCTTCGCTGACTTCGGCCGGCGCGGTGATGCGGTCTCTCACCTTCCCGTTGATCTGCACTACGAGCGTTATCTCCTCGACGGCGGCCAACTCCTCTTTCCATTCCGGCCAGGGCTGGAGATGGATGCTGCACCGACCTCCGACGGTCGACCAGAGCTCTTCGGAGATATGAGGAGCAATAGGGGCCAGAAGCAGCAGGAGGTCCCGCGCGGCCTCGTTGAAAGCTGGCGTGACGCCCCGAGCTTCCTTGTAGGCGACCATGGAGTTGGTCAGTTCCATGATGGCGCTGACGGCGGTGTTGTAATGGTAACGTTCGATGTCCTCGGTCACCCTACGAATCGTCTGGTGAGCGGCTCGCATTAGCCCACGATCCTCGCTATCAAGCCCAGCGTAATCCAAGGGCTCTTGGGGCAGCCGCACCTTCTCATCGATCAGGCGCCAGACGCGGCCCAGGAAGCGATAGGCTCCCTCAACGCCCTGATCGCTCCACTCGGCATCCATCTCCGGCGGCCCGAGGAACAGAATGAAGACCCGCGCCGTGTCGGCACCATAGCGGCCCACCATCTCGTCGACCGGGACGACGTTGCCCTTGGACTTGGACATCTTCATCCCATTCTTGGTGATCATACCCTGGGTAAAGAGACGCTCGAAAGGCTCTTGCACCTGGACCAGGCCCGCATCGTAGAGGGCTTTAGTAAAGAAGCGAGAATACATGAGGTGGAGAATGGCATGCTCAACTCCCCCCGTGTACTGGTCGACCGGCAACCAGTAGGCCACCCTGCCGGGGTCGAACGGCGCCTCTTCATTGTGTGGATCGGCAAAGCGGAAGTAGTACCAGGACGAGTCGACGAATGTGTCCATCGTATCCGTCTCGCGTTTCGCCGGGCCACCACAGGTGGGGCAGGTGGTGTTGACAAACTCCGGAACCAGAGTCAAAGGTGACTCTCCCGTGGGGCGAAACTCCACGTCCCTGGGTAGAATAACCGGCAACTGTTCTTTGGGCACTGGAACTACCCCGCACTTGTCGCAGTAGACAATGGGGATAGGCGCTCCCCAGTAGCGTTGTCGAGAGATCAGCCAATCACGCAGACGATAGCTGATGGTTCCTTTGCCCCAGCCCCGGTCCTCCATATATCGAGTGACGGCCTTCTTCCCGTCTTCGTTATCCATACCATCGAAGGGACCGGAGTTGACCATAACTCCCGGCTCGACGTACAGTTCTGGTTCGCCTTCTGGCGCTGTGGGAGCGGCCCCCTCGGCCGGACTGGGTACAATCACCGTGATAATGGGCAGATCGAACTTGTGGGCGAACTCGAAGTCGCGCTCGTCATGCGCCGGCACAGCCATTATTGCACCAGTGCCGTAACCCATCAGGACGTAATCGGCTATCCAGATGGGTATGCGGGTCTGGGAAAAGGGATTGATGGCGTAGGCCCCGATAAAGGCGCCCGTTTTCTCTTTCTCGGTGGAAAGGCGCTCGATCTCGCTTTCGCGTCGCGCTCTCTCCACATAGGCGGTTACCTCGGCTTGTCGCTCGGGAGTGGTGAGCTTATCGACGAGGGGATGCTCCGGAGCCAGAACCATGAAGGTGGCGCCGTAGATCGTGTCGGGGCGAGTGGTGAAAACGGCCATCTTTTCGGTGCTGTTCTCCAGAGGAAACAGGATCTCACTGCCCTCGCTGCGACCGATCCAGTTTCGCTGCATCAACTTGACTCTTTCCGGCCAGTCTTCCAGCATGGCGATGTCGTCAAGAAGCCGCTGGGCGTAGGCGGTGATTCTGAAGAACCACTGATTGAGATCTCGCTTAGTGACCAGGCTTCCGCAACGTTCGCAGTGACCATCGTCCACCACTTGCTCATTGGCCAGCACGGTGCGGCACGAAGGGCACCAGTTGGCTGGAGCCAATTTCTTGTAAGCCAGACCCAATTCGTAGAATTGGAGAAACAACCACTGGGTCCATTTGTAGTAGCTGGGATCGCAAGAGGTCACTTCTCGTTCCCAGTCATAGCGGAGACCCATTTTGTCGAACTGCTCTTTCATCCGATCGATGTTGGCGTAGGTGCGGATAGCCGGATGGATCCCTTCGGCAATGGCCGCGTTCTCGGCCGGCAACCCAAAGGCGTCCCAGCCCATGGGGTTGAGAACATTGCATCCCCGCATCGTCTTGTATCGAGCGATGACATCGCCGATGGTGTAGTTTCGCATATGCCCCATGTGGAGATCTCCAGAGGGATACGGAAACATCACCAGGGCGTAGAATTTCGGCCTGGGGTCATCTTCGCTGGCGTGGCCGAGTTTGTCGCGATGCCACCTTTCATGCCATTTGGACTCGAACTGCTGAGGCGCGTACTTGCCTTTCATCCCTTATCTCCTGGGCTTTGCTGTGATCACGAAAAGCGCCAACAAAAAAACCTCTCACCCCGAGCCCGCTCTCTGGGACGAAAGGTCTCGCCTAGACACCGGGGTCTGGACTTCTGGCGCGAACCGCAAAGGCAAATGTGTGTGCCGTTCTCAGAAAGGCGAAACAGCGGGTTCCCGAAGTCAGACGTCGAGTATCTAGCTATATGGTGGAGCTGAGGGGACTCGAACCCCTGACCCCAACACTGCCAGTGTTGTGCTCTCCCAACTGAGCTACAGCCCCTCAAAACTGGACGCGATTCCAGCTGAGCCAGAACGCTAAGACGCGTTCATTATAGCCGACCGGATGCGGGGCGTCAAGCTGACTCGGCGGCCGGGTTTGGCGCCTGAAGGTTCGCACCTCGGAAGGTTTCGTTCCCCCGCTCTGCGAACCTTCCAACCTTCGAACATTCCGCCACAGATGTGGCCGTGGTTTTCGACCGCCCGGAGAAGGGCGGGCCGTTGCGACAAGCGGAGTAAATGAAATGGGGGCTACCCCGCCGAGCCGGTAGGACCGATCTGTCTCTCGCTGGAGGCCAACTCGCTCCAGAGGCAAATCCGATCCTTACCCAGTTGCTTCGCCCGATAGGCCGCCCGGTCAGCGCGAATAAGCAGGCTGTCGCCGTTGCCTTCAGCCCATCCACTGGAACAAGCTACGCCTTGAGATAGGGTGACCAGCTTAGCGAGGTCCTCCCCACCCTGAGAGACCGCCACAGCTTCTTTCAGCCTCTGGGCAAATTGAAAGGCCTCAGCTTCTTCGCACTCGGGGAGGATCACCGCAAATTCGTCTCCACCGTAGCGGCAGGCGATGTCCCCCCGCCGTTTGCACTGGAGTAGGATTTCTCCAAGGTGCCGGAGAACCTGGTCTCCGGCCGGATGGCCTAATGAGTCATTGACGCTCTTCAGACTGTCCACGTCAATGAAAACCAGGGAGAGCGGGTGGCCGGCCCTTCTGGCCCGCGCCAGCTCCTCCTCCATTCGCTGAGTGAAGTGGCGATGGTTATACAGTTGCGTGAGGTCGTCTGTCACCGCCAGGTTGGCCACCTCTTCGTGAAGCTGGGCGTTTCTTAGGGCTGCGGCGAGGTGTCCGGAGACGGCTAAGAGGATCTCCAGGTCTTCCTCTGAGTAGGCGTTAGGCAAGGAGCTTCCCAGATTCAACGCGCCCACCGCTTCATCTCTGGCGACGAGAGGAATATTCACTTTCGACCTAATGCCTTCCTGGAGAAGATTCTCGTCCTCGGCAAAGGCTCTCTCCTTCGCCAGGTCGGGTTCTATAGAAGCCGTTCGGTGAGTTATTACCCAGTAGGGCGTCCGGGTCTCGTCTCGCCAATCAATGTCGGTGTAGAGCTGACTACCTAGCGGAACCAGTATTGGCACAATGTCGATCTCCCCCTCGCGAGTCAGCAGAAAGAGGCTCGCCCGGTCAAACCGTACGATCCGCTTTAGATTGGCTCCCAGATGGTTCAAGACATCGTCGAAGGATAGGCTTGAGCTCAGGTCCCTGGCCAGCTCACTTATGATCGTCAACCGGTCGGCTCTTTCTTTGACCGCTGCGTGCAGAGTGGCTAGTTCCAGAGCCGCACCGACCTTCAGTCCCACCGTTTCCAGCATTTGTATGTCTTCTGGGCTGAAGTGATGGTCGTTATGGCTGGCCACGTACATTAGGCCAAGACATCTGTCCTGCCCCTGGAGTGGTACAATGGCCACGGAACGGAGCCCTTCCTCCCTGACAGCCTCCAGCGCAATGCGCTGGTCATGCTGAACATCTTCGATTATTACCACGGCCCCGGACTGGACAGCCTTCTTAGTGACGCCTACTCTCACATCCAAGGATTCTGCGACTTTGGCCACGAACATCTCGGAGACTCCCCGGGAGGCCGCGTGGGGCAGAAGAACTCTTCCATCTTTACTCAGGATTCTTATGCCCCCCGCCTCGACACCAATAACTTCCAGAATTCGCTCCAGTGTATCGTTGAGAATGCGGGCTGTGTCCAGGGAACTGTCCGAGGTGGCGCTGATGGCGTAGAGGCTGGCGAGGCGCCTGTTGGATTCCGCCGCCGCACGTCGAGAGCGCTCCAAATCCAACTGGGCCTTCGATTGTTTAGCAAAAAGGTACCCGATCGTGAAAAAGACGGGAACGAGCAGCAATATTGTGGCCGTCTCGAGAACTTCTGATCTGAGGTGGCCGAGATAGTCGGGCTGGTGCTGCAGGTATTCGAGCGTATAGTAAGTTCCAACTACCAGCACTCCCAGCGCTCCAATAACGTAGGCCAGCCAAAAAGAAGCCCTGCTTCCAGTCGCCGGACCTTCTTCTCGCCCTGGAAATTTATGAGGGGGCATCCCGGATTCCTTTGTCCTCCTCCTCGTTGGACTCGAAACTGTGGTGGCGGGCCCCATAGTTCTCTTCAACGCAAAGCGCCTTCGCTGCCGGCGCTAGTCTGCTCATCGGCTGTGTCACCCAAGCCGACTACAGAAAGTGTTGTCTTCTAAATCTACCACGATTATGCGGCGAGAGCTATAGCCAATTTCTCCTAAGAAAACGCTCTGTTGGTGCAGAAGATTTTATCTTGGCATCGTCGTCGATTCCGAGCGCCTGAACCCGGGTCGCCTTGAGGCCTCCGATTCCACGCCCTGGGAGATAGGCAGAGGTAAAGCGAAACTGGGAGAACCTGGATGACAAGAGGCGATTCTGGTCTGGATCCAAGCCGGCCACGGGTGATGAAATCAGCGTTGGGATGTAGTTATCAGGGCGCGGCGAACTCTATGCCCGCCGAACATCTCAGGAGGATTCGAGGCGACTCCGGGTTCAGTGGTGGAGGCAAGGGGATTCGAACCCCTGACCTCTACAATGCGAATGTAGCGCTCTCCCAGCTGAGCTATGCCCCCACGGTCTTAGGGTCCAGCCGGAACGGGACCCGCGGAACATGCCCTGAGTCGACCCCGAAAGTATAGCCAACTGGGATTTTCCTGTCAAGGAAGACTATAGGGGTTACGGGTTAGGGGTTAAGGAGCAGGCCCAGAGGGCCAGCTCACGAACCCGACGGTCTCCTAACCATTATCCCCTTACCCCTCGTCTCTGTGCCCTCTGTGTCTCCGTGGTGCACTTCGCCTATCCGCCGTACCTCCACTTGTAGTAGTGTTGGCCAACGTTCCCCATCTCCACCTGCCAGCCCGCCGGATTGGTCGGGGTGTAGGTGAGGACTCGGCGCTCGAAGGCCTGAGTCAGCACCAACGTGTCGACGCCGTTGAGCTTGACCACCATCCAGAAGGGGTCCGTAATGGGATAGCCCATCGCGAAAAGGGGATTGATAATCAGTTCCGTCATCATCGCGCCCAGGTCTTGACGGTAGACGACCCCCGTCTGGCTCATGAACTCATCGAAAACCTTAGGAATGTTGTGCCCGTAGGTGTCGCTATACAGCACGATTTGCACGTTGGGATCCGCGCCCAGAGCGGGATCGAGGGTGATGTTGCCGGCTTTGTCCAACCTCGCCACGGCAGGCATCCCCACGGCGTTGGGGGCCCTACCGAGCACCGTACCGAGCGTGGCATAGGTCGGAGCGAGGGGGTCTGAGGGGTCTCCGGCCACGGGATGTTGGGACGGCAGGGAGCCCTCGAACTGGCTATCTCCCACCTGAATGCTGCCCTCGATCAGCTCCTTGACCAGGAGACCGTTGGTAACATACCAGGGATCGGCTGTGTTGCCGAAAGGATTGTTGATCTCCATTCTGGATTTATCGAAGTACTGGACAAGACGCATAGCGCCCGGAGATTGGGCATATGGCTCCAGGGGCATCTCCCGGGTATCGAAGGACGGTCCCCAGTACCAGCTTCGACTCACAATACCAGCGTTGACGGGTAGATCCGTCCTGTTCCAGACGTGCTCAAAGGCCTCATCCCAGACAATGGGACCGGCGGCCGAGGTGGGCAGCGCTGTTACTAGCAAGGAGCTGACGGATAGAACGGTGGCGATCAGAAGAAGTCGCAGCCTCTTCACTTAGTTTTCTCCTTCCTTAGATAATGCCAACGGGCCGATGGAGCGGCTTTGGATAAGCGCTCGCTCCACGGGCATACTACACTGGCTTATGTCTTGTGTCAACAGGCTTCAGGAATGAGTGCCGTCACTGGCCTACTCATCACCCCCCAGGGAGAGCCCGGCCAAATAGCTCTGCAGCAAGCGTAAGTTAGAGGCGATTTGAGGAGTAGGGCCTCAGCGCAGGGCTGTACGGGCGAAGCACCCGCTGAGAGTTGGGAATCAGCTAGAGCAAGCTTCGCGGGGATTGCCAGTGGGTGTGAGACCGCATCAGGTTATGGCGGGCGCTTCGCCTCTACGGACGGTTTTTGACAGAGCAGGTGGAGGTTAAGGGTCAGAAAATAGGGGCCAGGGCGCTTTCCATCTCCTGATCTTAACCCCTCGAACGGTTCACCTCTACAATCCCACTACGCGTCTGGCTTCTCCAGTTGGAAGGCCTTGTGCAACGCTTTGGCGGCGGTGGCGACCTGGTGGTCGTCGATGAGGCAGGTGATGCGAATCTCGCTGGTGCTGATCATATCGATGTTCACCCCGGCGTCGGCCAGGGCCTTGAACATTCTGGCGGCGTAGCCAGGGTGACTTTGAATTCCCGTGCCCACTATGGAGATCTTGGCCATGTCGAGGCTGCTCTGGATATCCCTGGCACCGATTTCGTGCGCCACCTTCTCCACTATGCGCACGGCCTGGGGCAGCTCGGCCTTGGTAACGGTGAAAGACAGATCGGTGACGCCGTCGGAGCCGATGTTCTGGACGATGGTGTCCACGTTGATCGTCGCTTCGGCCAAAGGAGTGAACACCTGCCAGGCTACGCCAGGTCTATCGGGGACGTCCACCAGGGTGACCTTGGCGACGTCGGAGTCGTGAGCGATTCCCCGGACCTTGTTTCTGTTCTCCATGCCTTTACCCTCGTGGATAATGGTGCCCTCGTTGGTGCTGTAGCTAGAACGAAC
>JAMDCE010000078.1:4909-5780 GCA_023489135.1 Chloroflexota bacterium | reverse complement strand
CGCCTGCACGTGACTCACGTCCCTCTAAGTCAGGATCGCCGATGAACAGCAAGTCGGTCTCGTAGCCTAGTGAGGCGAGAGTATGGGAGAGGTGCGTGATGCGTACCCCCAGACCACCGGCGAGGGAATAACGATCAGGCCCCTCGAATGAGAGGATGACGAATGCAATATTGTCCCCGCTTATTCTGGCTAAATGTTCCATTTTGCCTACCCCCTCTTCTCCCAACCAACATCACGCGAGTTGTGCTCCCATCGCATTGTGTCCGTTCCCCAATACACACAGTCCAAACGTCCGATTCTCAAGAACGCGTTGCGCCAGAAGGCCTCACGGGCACCTGGCTGCTAGCGCCGTAGCGTGCGGTTTCTTTTGACCATCATCGAATCCAAGGTTGGTCCCTTTCTGTCTTCTCAAACGCGGTCAAGTCCCTAAAGTGCTCGTTTCTCGACGATCAGCTTGCCACGGCACACGTTGAACTTACAGGTGAAGACAAACTCGCCGGGCTCTCGCGGAATCAACTCAACAGCGGTGGTCTTGAACGGTTCGAGTTTCTTCGACACGCCAAAGGAGGGAAAGATCACCCATTCCGAACAATTACCGCTCTCTCGTCGCACGAAATTCAGCCGCGTGGGTCGGCCCTGCTGTAGCACGACGACCTCTGGATGGTACCCTGCGTCGACCACCACTTCCAATTCTTGCACCCCCTCGGAATCCAAATGAGCACGCGCAGTCGATTCGCAAGCCCAGAAACGAATGATGAAAAGCCAGACAACTGCCAGAAAACCAGCGATGCCCAGCCCCAATATTAGCAAGCTCACGATCAATGGTGTCTCCCCTTAGATTGGTTATCGGAGAAGAGGGGGTAGGCAAAAT